>NZ_RZSX01000027.1:0-16488 GCF_004023105.1 Mesorhizobium sp. M5C.F.Ca.IN.020.32.2.1
TCTTTAGACCGCGATCTTGCCACCGCCCTGTTTGGTGATGGCGACGACCGACGGCCGCACCGGCATATCGGGCTTGAAGTCGGGCCAGCGGGTCGACGGGTCCTCGTAGTAAGAGGGACGGCCAAAAGCCTCCCAGTCTTCGCCGCCATCGGCCGGATGCTGAACCGCGACGAAGGCGGTCTGGTCGTCGGGCGTGAATAGCGGGCCGCACATTTCGGCGCCGATCGGCACGCGGAAGAACAGCTTTGATGTCGCCCGCGCCTCGCCTTCGGTGTCGACCGCCCACAGGCCATCGGTGCGGCCGGTCGCCTTCGGGCCCTGGCCGTCGGTCGAGACCCAGAGCCGGCCGGCCGCATCGATGGCGCAATTGTCCGGCATGCCGAACCAGCCATTGGCGGTGGTTGCGGTCGAGAAGGTGGCGCCGACTTCGGCCACCGAGGGATCGCCGCATTTCAACAGCACTTCCCATTTGCCCTTGGGGGCAGTGAAATCGCCACCGTCCTCGACGATCTCGATAATGTGGCCGAAAGCGTTTTCGGCGCGTGGGTTGGCGGCATCGACCTGGTCCGTCTTGCGTTTAGAATTGTTGGTCAACATGACGTAGACTTTGCCAGTCGTCGGATTCGGCTGGATATCCTCGGGGCGGTCCATCTTGGTGGCCCCGAGCAGATCGGCGGCACGGCGCGTCTCGATGAGCACGTCGGCCTGGCTGGCAAAGCCGTTCTCCGCCGTCAGCGGGCCCTGGCCGAAGACGATGGGCAGCCATTCGACCGCCCCGTCCTCGGCGAATTTGGCGACATAGAGCGTGCCGTCGTCGAGGAGATCCATGTTGGCGGTGCGGTCCTCGGCGTTGAACTTGCCGGCCGTGACGAATTTGTAGACATAGTCGAAGCGTTCGTCGTCGCCGAGATAGAAGACGACGCGGCCATCCTTGGCGACGATCGATTCAGCGCCCTCATGCTTGAAGCGGCCCATGGCAGTGCGCTTCCTTGGCACCGAGGTCGGATCGTTGACGTCGACTTCAACGATCCAGCCGAAGCGATTCGGCTCGTTCGGCTCCTTGCCGATGTCGAAGCGGTCGTAATGCGCCGCCCACTCATAGGCGCCTTCGGGAATTCCCAGGCGCTTGTAGTTGGCGGCTTCCTTGTGGCCTTCCTGCAGCTCGCCCGAGAAATAGCCGTGTATGTTTTCCTCGGCCATGACGTAGGTGCCCCAGGGCGTGACGCCGCCGGCGCAGTTGTTGACGGTGCCGAAGACCCTCGTGCCGGTCGGGTCGGCACTGGTCTTGACCCGGTCGTGGCCGGCGACCGGGCCGGACAGTGCCATCTCGGTGTTGGAGGTGATGCGGCGATTGAGCTTGCCGTCGCGCACCACCTGCCATTTGCCTGATGCCTTGCGGATTTCGACGACGGTGCCGCCATGCGCGGCCATCTCGATATCGACCTGTTCCTTGCTCAGCGGCGCCTGCTTGGCGGCCTCGCCCTCGACGATAGTGACGAGGCCCGGAAACATCAGATGCGGGTTGGTGTATTCGTGGTTGACCACCAGCAGGCCATGCTCGGCCGAGCCGTCGAGCGGGATATAGCCGACATAGTCGTTGTTGTAGCCGAACTGTCTTTCCTGGGCTTGCGCCGACTGTTTTGTCGGATCGAATTCCGGCGAATCGGCAAACAGCGGATCGCCCCAGCGCAGCAGCACGTCGGCGTCATAGCCGGCGGCGACATGGTGCTTGTCGTCGACGCCCGCCTCGACCTCGTCGAAGCTGAAGGCCGATCCGCCGGCTGCGCGGGCATCGTCGGCGAGGATCAGCGCCAGCGGGCTGACGGTGGCGGCGATGGCGGTTGCCGCAAGCGATCCCTGCAGGAAACCACGGCGCGAGAAACGTGCGGCGATGATCTCGCCCATCGTCTGGTTGTCGGTGGGATTGGTTCCTGGCCCATCGTTTTCCTCGAGCAGGCTGGTGCGGAAATGGGTGTCGGGGGAGCGATGTTCAGTCATGGGGCTTGCCTCTGGCTTCTTTGGGATGGCTGGAGCGATTGCTTGACTGACCGCCTATCGCCGGCAGATCACAGTTTGATGACGTTGCCGGCCAATTTCCAGCCCCGATTTCGTGTCCATGATCAGCCTCGCTTGACCGCGACCGGCGCTTCGGAAACAAGATCAGCGGCAGGCGCGGAAGGACCGCGTCGAGAGGGACAAAAAGTGAGTTTCTGGGGACTGGGGCAGCTCGGCATTTCCACGGTGGTCTTCCTGCTGGCGGCGACGGCGGCCAAGCAATGGGGGCTGGCGCCCAGCCTCGGCAAGATCGTTTTGACTTTGGCGCTCTACTCGCTGGGCAATCTGATCATGCTGAGGCTGATCCGTGAATTCGGCATGTCGGTGTCGTTCAGCCTGTCGGCAGTGATCCAGCTGGTGTCGGTGAACGTGGTGGCACTGGTCTTCTTCGGCGAGCGCGTCAATGCGTTGCAGGCGACCGGCATCGTGCTCGCCATCGCAGCGGTGGCACTGATCACGCTTGGGCCCTATCTGCAAAGGCCGTAACAGCGAGGGCCGATGAAGAATACCGCAAGCAAGCTGCTCAACAGAATCGAATTCCCGGTGCTGCTCGCCGGACTGGTCATCGCCTGCGGACTGTGGGGGTTTGAGGAACTGATGGAGGTGGCGCGAGACACTACGCCGCACGCCTTCGATACGGAAATCCTGCTCGCCTTCCGTGAAGCGGGCCAGCCCGACAATCCGATCGGACCGCTATGGCTGGAAGGGGCGATGCGCGACATCACCAGCCTCGGCAGCGCCAGCGTGCTCCTATTGATCACGGCCGCCGTGATCGTCTATCTGCTGCTGATCCACAGGCTGGGACCAGCGTTTCTCGTCCTCGTCGCAGTGGCGGGCGGGCAGGCCCTGTCGAGCACGCTGAAGCTCGGAATCGACCGGCCGCGCCCCGATCTGGTCTCGCATCTCGCCGACGTGGCATCGCTTTCGTTTCCGAGCGGCCATGCGATGCTGTCGGCAGTGACATATTTGACGCTGGGCAGCATGGCGTCGCGCTTCCTGCCTGGGCGAACGACCAAGATCTATGTGCTGGCATTGGCGGTGCTGACGACCCTGCTGGTCGGCATCAGCCGCGTCTATCTCGGCGTTCATTGGCCATCCGACGTGCTGGCCGGCTGGTGCGCCGGCTTCGCCTGGGCGATGCTGTGCTGGCTGGCCGCATGGGCGCTACAGCGATGGCGCGGGCAGAGCGACGGCGGCTGAACCGGCCGTTCAGAACGACGCTGCGCTAATTCTCCTCGAAGTTGCGGCGCTGGGGCCTGCTGTCCCAGCTGGCGCGCAGGCTTTGCAGGACGCAAACGGTCTGGTGTGCATGTCTGACATGTGCATCCTGATGCTTGAACCATCACAATGATGGTATTATATATGGACCTGCAGACTCAGACGGGGGTTAGCCGATGATCACTGCCGCGCAGATGCGCGCCGCGAGGGCGCTGGCCGGCATCGATCAGAAGTCGCTCGCCGAGCGCGCCGGGGTTTCGCTTCCCACCATTCAGCGTATGGAAGCGAGCGACGGCGTCGTCAGGGGCGTGGTCGACACGCTGATGAAGGTCATCCAGGCTCTCGATGAGGCCGGCGTGGAACTGATCGGCGAGAACCAGGCCAGCGAGCGCGGCGGCAGGGGCGTGCGCCTCAAGCCGATCGTGCCGAAGAAGCCGCCAGGCTGAGCCCGCAAAGTCGCGACGGCGACCGCCGACAGTCCTGCCGACGATCCCGCCGCCTCCTTGGTTTTAATGCATGTCGTTGTCCCAAAACCGCTGTGCACTTTTGGGCGACATGCATCAGGAGAGGAAGGCAGTCCATGGATCAAATCCGGCGGACAATTCATCAACCGGTGCGGCCGACATTCTCCGAATTGTTCACGCCGAAGCTGGTGACGGTGCTGCGCGAGGGTTACACATCAGAGCATTTCAGGGCCGATGCCATCGCTGGGCTGACCGTGGCCATCGTCGCGCTGCCGCTGTCGATGGCGATCGCGATCGCATCGGGCGTGACGCCGGAGCGCGGGCTCTACACCTCCATCATCGGCGGCTTCCTCATCTCGGCGCTCGGCGGCAGCCGCTTCCAGATCGGCGGGCCGGCCGGCGCCTTCATCGTGCTGGTGGCGGCAACGGTGGCGCGCGTCGGTGTTGACGGGTTGCTGCTGGCGACGATGATGGCCGGCATCTTCCTGCTCGCCATCGGCTATCTCAGGCTTGGCACCTACATCAAGTTCATTCCCTATCCGGTGACCGTCGGCTTCACCGCCGGCATCGCCATCATCATCTTCTCCGGCCAGATCGTCGAGCTGTTCGGGCTGAAGCTTGCCGGCAAGGAACCTGGACCGCTGGTGCCGAAGCTGATGGCGATTGGCGAGGCGGCCGGCACGATCAATCTCGCCGCCACCTTCGTGGCCGTACTGACCATCCTCGCCATTGCCCTGATGAAGCGGTGGCGGCCGAAATGGCCAGCCTTGCTGATCGCCATAGGTCTGGCTTCGCTTGTCGTAGCGCTGTTTTCCCTGCCTGCCGAAACGATCGGCACGCGCTTCGGCGGCATCCCGCGCAGCCTGCAAATGCCGGCCTTTCCGCCAATCAGCTTCGCCAGGGTGATCGACGTCCTGCCGGACGCCATAGCCTTTGCGCTGCTCGGCGCGATCGAATCGCTGTTGTCGGCCGTTGTCGCCGACGGCATGACAGGAAGGCGGCACCGCTCCAATTGCGAACTCGTGGCGCAGGGCTTTGCCAACATCGCGTCCGCCCTGTTCGGCGGCATCTGCACCACCGGCACCATCGCCCGCACGGCGACCAATGTGCGGGCCGGCGCGCATGGACCGGTTTCGGGCATGATCCACTCGGCCATCCTGCTTTCTCTGATACTGGTGGCGGCACCGCTGGCCAGCTACATCCCGCTGGCGGCACTGGCCGGCGTGCTGGCAGTGGTGTGCTGGAACATGTTCGAAAAGCAGGCCTTCCTCACATTGCTGCGGGCTTCGCGTGGCGACGCGCTGGTGCTGCTGGCGACCTTCCTGATCGTCATCTTCCGTGACCTCACCGAAGGCATCGTCGTCGGTTTCGCCCTGGGCTCGATCCTGTTCATCGACCGCATGGCCAAGAGCATCGCCGTCGAGGCCGATCCGTCACTTGTGCAGGAGGATGTCGCCGACCAGGCCAGCGCCTACGATGCCAGCGAGGCCAGCGATGCCGACACCGTCGTTTACAGGATTTCGGGCGCCTTCTTCTTCGGCGCCGCCTCGACTGTCGGTGCGGTGCTCGACCGCATCGCCGACCAGCGCCGGAACTTTATCCTCGACTGCTCGGCGGTGCCGTTCTTCGATTCGACGGCGGCCAATGTCATCGAGGGCGCCGCGCATAAGGCCAGGCGCGCCGGCGTGCGCTTCATCATATCAGGCGCTTCGCCGCAGACACGTCGCATGCTGATCAACCACGGCGTCAAGCGGCCGCTGGTGACATACGCCGCCTCGATCAGGGATGCGCGGGCGCAACTGAAGGGCAAACCAGAGACGGATTAGCAACCAGGATTTGCCGGCCGGTGGCCTCCTGTTGGCACAAGCTATCCCATTGCTGAATGTCACTTTGATCCATGGCCGACACTCGACAGGTCAAAGGCTGTCATTCGAGAACGACCATAGGCGCGACTGTTGCGAGTATTGGAACACCGGGAGAGCCTTGGCGCTGCTGGCTGCTGGATCGAGCGGGCATCATGAAACCTTTTGATTTTTGGGCCGTTGTCGGCCGTATGTCCGAGGCGAAATCCAAACCGAGATTGGTCGACGGCGCCAGATCGCGCGATGCCCAGACACCGCGTCAGGAGAAATCGAGCGAAGAGAAGGCATCGACTGCCGAAGCCGCGTCCGAGGTCGTCGGCGAAGCTGCGCCGCCGCCGGAAGCCGTCGAACCCGATCCACAGCTGACCCCCGAAGAGGCCGAGCGGGCGCGCAAGAAATATCTGCTAAGGCGTTTCTGGATCAGCGCGCGCGGTTACTGGAGCCGGCGCGGCGACAGTTTCGCCTGGCCGCTCACGATCGGGCTGTTGATCCTGATATGCGTCAATGTCGGTTTCCAGTATGGGATCAATGTCTGGAACCGCGCGATTTTCGACGCCATCGAGCAACGCAACGCCCGCATCATTTATTTCCTGAGCGCCGTGTTCGTGCCGCTCGTACTCGGAAGCGGAAGCCTTGTCGTAGCACAGGTCTATCTTCGCATGACGATCCAGCGCCGCTGGCGTTCGTGGCTCACCACATCAGTCATCGCGCGCTGGCTCGCCAACGGCCGGTATTATCAGCTGAACCTCGTCGCCGGCGACCACACGAACCCCGAAGCCCGCATCTCGGAGGATCTGCGGATTGCTACCGAATCACCCGTCGATTTCATCGCCGGTGTCCTCAACGCGTTTCTGTCGGCCTCGACCTTCATCGTGGTGCTGTGGACGATCGGCGGCGCGCTGACCCTGCCGATCGGAGGTTCGAGCGTCACCATTCCCGGCTTTCTCGTCGTCACCGCGGTGATCTATGCCGCCATCACCTCCACCTCGATGGTGGTCATTGGCCGCCATTTCGTCCATCTCTCCGAGGAGAAAAATCAGGCGGAAGCCGAGTTCCGCTACACGCTAACGCGCGTGCGCGAAAACGGCGAGAGCATCGCATTGCTCGGCGGCGAGGAGGAGGAGCGCAGCGGCATCGACAAAACGTTCGCCTATGTGCTCGGGCAATGGGCGCTGCTTACTGGCCAGCACATGCGCACGGCGCTGGTGTCGCAGGGGTCGAGCCTGTTTGCGCCGGTCGTGCCGATCTTGCTTTGCGCGCCAAAATTTCTCGAAGGCAGCATGACCCTGGGGCAGGTCATGCAGGCTGCCTCCGCCTTCGCCATCGTGCAGGGCGCGTTCGGATGGCTGGTCGACAACTACCCCCGTCTTGCCGGTTGGAACGCCTCCGCGCGGCGCATAGCCTCGCTGATGATGTCGCTCGACGGGCTCGAGCGCGCGGAACAGAGCGACACCCTGGGCCGTATCCAGCACGGCGAAACCGAAGACGGTGCGATGCTCAGCCTGAACAATCTCTCCGTGTCGCTCGACGACGGCACCGGCGTGGTCAAGGAGACCGAGGTCGAGATCGAGCCGGGCGAGCGGGTGCTGGTTTCAGGCGAATCCGGCACAGGCAAGAGCACGCTGGTGCGGGCCGTCGCGGGTCTGTGGCCGTGGGGCGGCGGCAGCGTCGATTTCCATGCCGACAGCCGGCTGTTCATGTTGCCCCAACGCCCCTATGTCCCGATAGGGACGCTTCGCCGCGCGGTCGCCTATCCCGCCCCCGCCGACAACTGGACGATTGCCGAGATCAACGTCGCCCTCGACAAGGTGGGCCTCGATTATCTGAAGGGCAAGATCGAGGAAGACGCGCCCTGGGACCAGATCTTGTCGGGCGGCGAAAAGCAGCGGCTCGCCTTCGCACGTCTGCTCTTGCACAGTCCCGATATCATCGTGCTGGACGAAGCGACGTCGGCGCTCGACGAGAAGAGCCAGGACAAGATGATGGAGACGGTGATCCACGAATTGCCTGATGTCACCATCATCAGCGTGGCGCACCGCGCCGAGCTGGAAGCCTACCACAGCCGCAAGATCACCCTGGAGCGGCGCGAGGGCGGCGCGATTCTTGTCAGCGACATCGACCTTGTTTCGCGCAAGGGCAGACGGAACTTGCTCGCGCGCGCCTTGTGGGGCACCGGCGCTCCGATCGAAAAGCCGCATGAGCTGGAGTAAGGCGGCGCCATCCCAAAACTGAAATCCACCCGGTCTCCCCGGGGGACGGGTCAAGTATACGCTGTGGGAGGGAAGCCGTCGCGTCGTACGCACCACTTAAGCAATCAGGCATCGAGCGGGCGTCCGTAAGCCGGCGCCAGCGGCCAGGCAAAACCCCGCTATTCGGCGGCCTTGCCGCCCCACTGTCACGACCCAGTGGTCGAACCCGTATTCCAGCGTCGGCTTGACGATGCGGAAAAGGGCGGCAGGTCGGTCTGACTGTCCCGAATTGCCCTTCGCAATTCGGTTGGCAATCCGGGTGAGAGGCTATTCGCTAAATGCAATAGCGCCAATCAGCCGCCGGGCGCGGCAGCGTCCTCCTGCGACGCAGCGGCCAGATCGTCGCGCGCCTTGCGCGCGAGTTTCCTTGTCGAGCGCCTGGGGCTGTCGCCGAACAGATCGGCTGCGGCGGCGAGACAGGTCTTTTTCAGGCTTTTCTCCGAGCGCTTCAACAGCTTGCTCAGGAGCCGCGTTTCTTGAGGAGAGCCGAGCGGCCGGTCGGCGGCATCGAGAAGCGTACGGAGGACGAACACATCATGCAGTTCGCCCAGTCTTTCGCCGAGTTCGTCGACCGCCTTGCGCCGGGCCTTGATCGGCATCGGCCACAGCCTTCCGAGCAACGACAGATGCATGCCGTGGGTCTTTGCTGCCTTGCGCAGATCGTGGAAATCGTCGGCCCCGCCGCGGGAGCTTGCCTTGTCCAGCGCCTTTCTGGCGCGACGCAGAGTGATGCGGGCGCCTTCGGCAAGCACATCGGCGGCCTGTTCGGGCTGGTCGGGCAAGGCCAGCATATCGATCCGGCTGATGCCCTCCTCGCAAGCGGCAATCGCGGCAGTTATTGCAGCGTCGAGGCCGACACCGCCATGCAATTCGTGCTGACGCGCGACGAGCGTCTCGCGCACCGCATCGAGACCGCCGCCTGCGCTCTGTTCGGGAAAGCTTGCTGCCAGCCGGTCGATGGTTTCAACCAGCGCGGTCGCCTCGCGCGGACCGGCAAGCAGGGCTGCCACCTGTCGGTAGCACTGGTTCTCGGCCAGGCAGAACGTTTCGTCGCCGGAACGGACCAGGCGCAGCAAGGCACGCGCGTTCTTCAGCCGCTTGCGGCATTTGTGCAGCGCCTGCTCCGGCCTGTCATGCGCCGCGTCCAGGTGGACCAGCGCCTTGCCGATCTCCTCGGCGAGGATGCGCCTGACCTCCCCGGTCAACGGCAGGCGCGGATCGATGCGATAACTCATGCGGCGATCTCCGGAATCCCCCCGAGCGCGAGCGACGCGTTATAGAACCTCTGCTCGCCGGTAACTTCGCGGCCGAGCCAGTCTGGCAGCATTTCGTCCGGCACGTCCTCGGGCGTCTCGAGCTCGGCAACCACCAGCCCCGCAAGCATCCCGCCGAAGACATCGACTTCATAGAGGTGGCCGCGATGCCTAACATGGTGGCGTGTCTTCTCGATGACACCGATCGCGAAGGCCTGCATCTCTTCCGCCTCCGCCAGAGGGATCGGATATTCGAATTCGTCGCGTTCGCGGACCTTGCTGCCGAATTTGAGCGTCAGCTTTGCCGAGGCGCCGTTGCTGACGCGCACGCGCACCGAGCGGTCCGGTGTGGCGGCGAGATAGAACTGGCGAATGCGGGTGTCCGCTTCGACCAAATCCCGCCACTCATTGCCGGAGACCAGGAACTTGCGCTCGATTTCCTTGACCATGGCTTCGCACTAAAGCGCCTGCGGCTGGAGATGGCAAGGTGGACACGGCTTAGGGTTGACCTTAATCATTCGATTGATTAAATTGCTGATCATGGCCAAGCTAACGAACGCCAAAATTCCACGTCGCGAGACGTCTCCCGCCGACATGACGCGCGCGGCACTTGTCCGCGCGGCGCTGAAGCTGTTCGGACGACAAGGCTTCGACGGGACCTCGACGCGAGAGATCGCGGCAGAAGCCAAGGCCAATATCGGCTCGATCGCCTATCATTTCGGCGGCAAGGAAGGGCTTCGCGCGGCAGCGGCCGATTATATCGTCGACACCATCCAGACCATCGCCGGCCAGGCGATCGGCAATCTGCGGGCGCCGAGCGATTCAGAAGCGGGCGACCCCGAAGCGGCGCGGGCACAACTGTTCACCGCATTGGAGCGGATGGTGGCCTTCGTCGTGGCTAGGCCGGAGGCCGGTGAGATCGTGCAGTTCGTCCTGCGTGAACTTTCGCATCCGACGGCTGCACTCGACCGCATCTATGACGGCGTGTTCGAGCCGACGCATCGCCGGCTCTGCCTGGTCTGGGAGCAGGCGACGGGCGAGCCGGCCGAAAGCGAGGCTACCCGACTCACCGTGTTCACGCTGATCGGCCAAGTCGTCTATTTCCGCATCGGTCGCGAGGCGGTGATGCGCCGCATGGGCTGGCGCGCGATCGGCGACGCCGAGGCTGTCAAGATTGCGGCGACGGTGACGGATAATCTTGGGGCCATATTGGCCGCCCGGAAGGATCGTAGGTCATGAGTTTCCTCTGCTCTCTGCCGCTCGCCGCTCTGCTTTTCAGCGCCTGCGCACCAGCGGCACCACTCGCCGTCGGCTATGTCGAGGGCGACTATGTGCTGCTCGCGCCGATCGAGGTGGCGCAGGTGGAGACGATTTCGGTCAAGCGCGGCGACCGCGTCGTGCCGGGCACGCCGGTGGTGACGCTGGAAAGCGCCGATGCAAGAATAGCCGTCGTGCAAGCCGAGGCGGCCCTTGCCCAGGCGCAGGCGCAACTTGCCGACCTGCAGGTCGGCAAACGGCCGGAAGAGATTGAGGTGCTCAAGGCGCAGGTCGACATGGCCAAGGCGCAGGCCGCCGACGCCAAACGCAGATACACCCGCGCCAGCGACCTGTTCAAACGCGGCACCGGCACGCAGGCCGATTTTGACACCGCCTCGGCCACTCTGGAGACAGCCAATGCGCAGGTCGGCCAGGCGGAAGCCAATCTCGCCGTCGGCGGCCTGCCGGCACGGCCCGAAACGATCAAGGCGGCCGAGAATCAGGTCAGCCAAGCGCAATCGGCGCTGGAGCAAGCGCGATGGCGGCTGTCGAAGCGCGTGCTGGCGGCGCCGTCGCCCGGCCGCGTCAACGATGTGATCCGCAATCCGGGCGACACGGCCGGCCCGACCGCGCCGGTCATTTCGATGCTGCCGGACGGCGCTGTGAAGCTCAGCGTCTATGTGCCGGAAAGTGCGTTCTCGTCGGTGAAAGTCGGCACGCTGCTTAATGTTCATTGCGACGGCTGCGGGCCGGACGTGAAGGCGCGCATCAGCTATGTGTCGCCGGACCCGGAGTTCACCCCACCGGTGATCTACTCGCTCGAGACCCGGCAGAAGCTGGTCTATCTGGTCGAGGCGCGGCCGGAGGGCGACTCCAGCGCGCTGCAACCGGGGCAGATCGTCGATGTCGATCTGGCGGATATCGGCAAATGAACGCCATCGATGTCCATGGCCTGGTCAAGCGTTTTGGTGACAAGACCGTCGTAGACCATGTGACGATGACGGTGGCCGAAGGCGAGATCGTCGGCTTCCTCGGCCCGAACGGCTCGGGCAAGACGACGACCATCCGCATCATGTGCGGCCTGCTGACGCCGGACGAGGGCGAAGGCACGGTGCTCGGCTTCGACATCCGCAGCGACAGTCTGAGAATCAAGCGTGAAGTCGGCTATATGACGCAGAAATTCTCGTTCTACGAGGATCTGACCATCGCCGAGAACCTTGAATTCGTGGCGCGGCTCTATGGGTTGAAGCCGCTTAACGAGCATGTCGGCAGGACGCTGGAAGATCTTGGCCTCACCTCGCGCAAGGACCAGTTGGCCGGTACGCTGTCCGGTGGCTGGAAGCAGCGGCTGGCACTGGCCGCATGCATCATGCACAAGCCCAGATTGCTGTTGCTCGATGAGCCGACGGCGGGCGTCGACCCGAAGGCGCGGCGCGAATTCTGGGACGAGATCCATAGGCTGGCCAGCGGCGGACTGACCGTTCTGGTCTCCACGCATTATATGGACGAGGCCGAGCGCTGCCACCGCATCAGCTATATCTCCTACGGCAAGATGCTGGCCACCGGCACGGTCGACGAGGTGGTCAGGAATGCCGGCCTGACGACCTTCGTCGTGCAGGGCCCGCAGCTCGATCGGGTTGCTGCCGCACTCAGCGGCCGCTCCGGCGTCGACCAGGTGGCGCCGTTCGGCGCGACGCTGCATGTCGTCGGCTCCGACAGGAAGGCGCTTAAGGCAGCACTTGCCGATGTCGAGAAACATCACAAAGGCGTCACGGTTTCGCCGGGCGAAACCAGCCTTGAGGATGTGTTCATCCAGTTCATGTCCGACTCGAAGGACAACATGGGATGAGAAACGGGATAAACAGCGTCTTTTCCTTCGCCAGGCTCGGCGCGCTGCTGATCAAGGAGTTCATCCAGATGCGGCGCGACCGCATCACCTTCGCCATGATGCTGGGCGTGCCGCTGATGCAGCTCGTGCTGTTCGGCTACGCCATCAACAACGATCCGAAGAGCCTGCCGGCAGCCTTGGTGGCGATGAGCAGCGATCCCTACACGCGGGCCATGGTCTCGGCGCTGCAGACCACCGGCTATTACAGGTTCGACCATGTCGTGCAAAGTGCCGCCGAGGCCGAATTCCTGATGGCGCGTGGCGACGTCGCCTTCGTCGTCACCATTCCCGCCGATTTTGCCCGGCGAGTCGAGCGCGGCGACCAGCCGCAAATCCTGATCGAGGCTGATGCGACCGACCCGGCGGTCGCCAGTGGCGCCATCTCGACGCTCGGCACCGTGGCCAACCAGGCGCTGCTCCGGGCGCGCGGCATGCAGGAAACGGCCGCCGAGACCGCCCGAGGCCAGCTCGAGGTCGTTGTCCACCGACGCTACAATCCGGAAGGCATTTCGCAATACAACATCGTGCCCGGCCTGCTCGGCGTCATCCTGCAGATGACGATGGTGATGATGACCTCGATCGCGCTGACACGCGAGACCGAGCGCGGCACGATGGAGAATCTTCTGGCGATGCCCTCCAGCCCGCTCGAGATCATGCTGGGCAAGGTGCTGCCCTATCTGGTGGTCGGCGCCGTTCAAGTGGTGGTGGTGCTGGCGGCGGCCAAGCTGCTGTTTGGCGTTCCCTTCACCGGGTCGTTGTCACTGCTGCTATCGGCGGTTCTGGTCTTCGTGCTGGCGCTGGTGCTGCTCGGCTACACCATCTCGACGATGGCGCGCACGCAGATGCAGGCACTCCAGCTCACCTTCTTCTTCTTCCTGCCGTCGATCCTGTTGTCGGGCTTCATGTTCCCCTATCGCGGCATGCCTGGCTGGGCGCAGATCTTCGGCGAGATTCTGCCGCTGACGCATTTCCTTCGCATCATCCGCGCGGTGATGCTGAAAGGCGCCGACCTGCCGGCGGTCGCAACCGAAATCGGCTGGCTCGTCGTGTTCGTGGCGCTATTTGCCGGCGTGGCGCTGGTGCGGTTCCGCCGCACTCTGGACTAGTCCAGCTCAAGCAGCCTACGCAAATGGCCGAGATGGGTGGAGTGCGGAGTTCCAACGCGAACAGCAGCTCAGCTCACTTGGATGCATGATCATTCGGGTCGAGATTTATGCGGGTCTGGCCTAACCGGGACCGGCGGCAATTCAGGCGCGTCCAGTCCTTGGAAAGGATTGCGCCAGGCGTCGATTTCTTCAAACTGACGATACCAGCGGCTGACAGAAGGATAATCGTCGAGCGGCAATCTGGCGACATCGTTAAAGGGCAGAAACGTCGCCATTCGAAAGTCGGCATAGGAAACCGACTTTTCGACCAGCCATTCTCGCTCGGAAAGCTCGGCCTCAAGTGTTGCAGCGGCCGTGCGGAAGTCTCTCAGCCCCTCTTCAACCCGGTGCTGATCAATCGGGCCGAGCCCAAACCGCTGTTTGGTCCCGCGTTCGAAATGCACGACGTCGCAAGCTCTCGCGAAGTTCTCCTTACCCCAACTGAGCCATCGGATCATCTCGGGTTCATCGTCGCCGGTGCGCCAGAGATCCGAATGCGCGTCGCGTGAAAGCCGGCAGGCTATGGCATCGGCCTCCCAGAGGCTCTTTCCCGAGCCCACAAGTATGGGCAATGAAAGATTTGGATTCAGCGGCCGAAATCGCTCAGCCTGCCCCGGAGCGAAGGGGGAGGCGAATTCAAACTCGACCTTCGCATTGAGATAGCGCGCTACCGCGACCGCAAGGCGGGGATTGGGATTGCGGCTGAAGTACAGCTTCATTGCATGTCAGTCCTTGAATGGTTCGACTGGACGCGCAGGAGCGCTATGACGCTTGGCATCGGAGCGAAGCCGGAACCGCTTGCCACCCTATGCCGCCGCCATGATCTCAGCATAGGTGCTGAAATCGACATTGCCGCCGGACAGCACCACGGCGACGCATTTGCCTGATAGCTCGATCTCGCCCGATGACAACGCGGCCAGCCCGACGCTGCCGCCGGGCTCGACCACCAGCTTGAGATGGGCCATGGCGTCGCGCATGGCCTGTGCCGCGGCACTGTCGGAAACGGCAATGCCGCCGGCGAGATTCCTGCGGTTGATCTCGAAGGTGATCGCGCCCGGCTCGGTGGTGAGGAGCGCGTCGCAGATCGAAGTGTGGCCGGGTTCGATCGAAACCCGGCCACCTTTGGCCAGTGAACGACAGGTGTCGTCGAAATGCTCGGGCTCCACCGCCCAGATGGCGGTGGCCGGCGATGCGCCCTTGACCGCAATCGAGATGCCGCTGCTCAGGCCGCCGCCGCCGCAGGGAATGACAATGGCGTCGAGGCTCACGCCGAGCGCTTTCGCCTGCGCCATCAGTTCGAGGCCGATCGTGCCCTGGCCGGCGATGATGGCGGGATCGTCGAATGGCGGGACCAGGACCATGCCCCTCTCCACGTACGGGCGAACCACCGTCATGCGGTCATCGCGGAAACGATCGAACGGCACCACTACCGCACCCATTTTCCTGACATTGCCGACCTTCATCGCCGGCGCATCGGTGGGCATGGCGATGACCGCCTTGACGCCGAACATCGCCGCCGACGCGGCGACGCCTTGCGCGTGATTGCCCGACGAAAAGGCCACGACGCCACGGCTGCGCTCCTCGTCGCTCAGCGACGACAGTTTGTTATAGGCGCCGCGGAACTTGAAAGAGCCGGTGCGCTGCAGCGTCTCCGGCTTGAAGAGGATTCTGGCACCGAAGCGCTTGTTCAGCTCCGGCGATTCGATCAGCGGCGTTTCGACTATCAAGCCGGACAATCGCAATGCTGCGGCGCGGATATCGGCGATGCCGGGAGGGGTGGTCATGGGGAGGTCCTGCAGAATGAGATCGCCCATGGTGCACGGAAAACCAGGCCGCGCACCACTGTAAAAATGTGACCGTTACAATTCGCCTTTGGGCAGGAAAGGGGGGTGTGCCCATCAGCAGCCGGCCACTCTGACAACTTCGTGGCGGACATGGTTTTGTGGCGGGCAAGAAGCGCTTGGCGCGCAATGTGGTTGAAGCGCTTCATTAGCCCCGGGTCCAGTGCCTACCCGGCCGCACGCCGAACTCGCCAAGGCCGCCGCCTTCGCCACCTCCAATCGCGCACGCGCAGTCAGCGGCGCCATCATGAACCTCACTTGTGGTTCATGATCGATGTTATTGATCGGCGCCTACCAGTAACCCGCTGTTCTGTACGCGATTTGCAACTACAACGATAAATACACGCCACTCTGTTGCTTGTGACAACATTAACTGACATCCTCCGCCTCAGAAGAGTCTGTCGTCCTCAAAATATTCGACGGGGCGGATGCGATGAGTGACAGCTGGCAGAACGTTGTGCTGCGGAACCAGCATCCGAAATTGCGGATGTTCGCAAATTGTGACGCAGACGTCAGTTCCGCGAAATCTGAAGTGCAGCCGGCGCTGCGCGTGACCACCGAGGAGCTTGCGGCCTCCACTCCACCGCTCGCTACCGCTATCGCACCCGAGGACGCCCCGGTCAGCGGCACCGCCAAGAAGCACGGGGTCGACGTGCAGGCGCAGCGGGCGGCCGTCGAGGTCAGCGTTTTCGTCCGCTCCACCGATTCACTGCCACCGGTGGCTGGCCAGCAGACCTTGCGCGGGATGGCGACCCGCCGGATGACCCTCGATGAAGTGTACGATCTCGCGCGCGACGCCGGCACCATCTTTATCGAACCGGCCGATGCCCTGAAGCTGCCGCGTCCGATCAAGGGCAGCACCGGCGGCACCGCTCCAGCCCGCCGGGTCCCGGGCGTCGCTCCGGCTCAACTCGGCGACGGCAAGGGCATGCTGATCGGCATCATCGATGTCGAAGGCTTCGACTGGGCCCATACCGATTTCCTCGTCGGCGGCAAATCGCGGTTTGTCAGCATCTGGGATCAGGGTGCCAAGGTCGGCCGCAATCGCAAGGGCCTCAAGCGCGGTCGGGTGATCTCCGCCGCCGACATGCAAACCGCACTGACGGATGCCGCCAAGATTCACGTCTCGCCGCACGATCTCGAGCCGCAATCGCAGATGGTGGTGGGCTCGCACGGCACCCATGTCGCCTCCATCGCCGCCGGCAATAGCGGTCTCTGCAGCGCAGCTGAAATCGCCGCGGTGCTGATTGCGCTGC
>NZ_RZSX01000280.1:0-7001 GCF_004023105.1 Mesorhizobium sp. M5C.F.Ca.IN.020.32.2.1
AGAAAGCGTCAGAAGCCATGCCTCTCCGATAGCCAGCGGCAGCTGAGTTGGTTGCCGTCGGGCCGTTGCCGAGCATCAGCCAGGCCAGGCCGGCTCCAATCAATGTCAGAGGCAACGGGTTGTCCCTGACCTGCGACTTGAGGTTGCCAAGCATGGCGGATCCCTCGCCGCCGGCGAACATTCCGGTAAATTCGTCGATCAATTGACCCGGTGTCATCTTGCTGCGGATCGAATCGGCGGTGTCTGCTACTTTCGCTCGGGCGATGTCGGCATCGCGTTCGAGCTCGGCTGCGGATTTGTCGCTCATCTTATTTGATCCTTGATCACGCGCGCGTCGCGCTTGAGTTGGTCTTGTGTGCGATCGGGCGTCAGCTCGGAAGGAGCCATGCTTTTCGTGCCAGAGCGCAAGAGAATGATTCCCAGTACCGCGACGACGATCCCGACCAGCAGCGAGGACCATCCCGCTCCCAGACCGGCACTCGCCAGGGCGATTACGAGTGCCTGCAAAAGCACCATCAAGGCCGCGAGAAGGCATATGGCACCGGCCAGAACCTCGGCTGCGCCTGCGCCCGCCTTGCTGATTTTTTCCGACATTTCGGCCCGCAACAGCCTACTTTCGGTTTGAAGCAGGGTTGTGACCTGCTGTGCCAGATCGCTGACGAGGGTTGCGAGGCCGCGACTTTCCTGATTGTTGGTCATGGGTTCCGCTCCAGGCTTGCGCCGGCCCAGTCGTCACCGGCCAAATCTTCACCGGCCAAGTCATCGCCGGCCCTGTCGTCCCTAGGCTGGTTGAAGCGGGGCGGCGTAGTGTCAGGTGCCTCTGCCGATCGCGTAGCAGACTCATCCGAGTTGGAAACCGTCTGTGAACCCCCGTCTGTCTGCGATCGACGCTGTGTCTCGGTCCGGGCAGATGGTGGCGAGCTCTTGATAAACCGCCCCAGCGCCAAGCCTGCCAATACTGAACCGGCGATAAGCGCCCCTGAATTTTCGCGGCCGAACGACCGCATCTCGCCAAGAACATCTTCGAATGGTTTGTCCTTCAACGAAGATGAAAGGCGCTCAAGTGAGCCGGCGGCATCGAGGGTGAACTTCGAAGCGGTCCGTTGATCATTATTGGCCAGATGCTCGCTTGCTGCTCGCAATGCTCCGCTAAAGGCCTTTAGGTTGGAGCTGATATCGCGCTGTGTTCCCTCGGCCTTGTCGAACAACGCCTGCTTGGCTTCAGCAGCGTAGTCGCCCGCCTTCCTGGTGAGTTCGTCGCGAGCGTCCTGTAGCGCCTCTGTCGCGGTCTGCGTTTCCTGCTGGAACCGCTCGGACAGTTCGCTTTTGGCTGTTTCAAAATCGGCCGGCTTACGGCCCTGATCGTCTTCGCGCTGCATGGTATTCTCCTAATGGAATCCGAGGAAGGAGAGGATAGCAAGCACGACGACGACAAGGCCGATGAGATAAATGACACTGTTCATGGTGGCAATCTCCTCCATTGCCTAACGAACTTGCCGGGGGCAAACAAGTTCCATCACTTCCAGCTAAATTAGCGATAGTGAAGCAACCGGCGAGCCCGGTGAACTCTCTTGGAAGTTCCCACGCGCCGTGTGCCGAGACGCGGACCCAGCCGGCCGTGCGGAGATTGGCCCGCCTCAGCGCATCGGATTTCAAGGGCTCAGGTTAGGCTAGTATAATAAAGCACCACGTCTAGCTCTCATTAAGGTCAAAGCTCACAGGAAGATTGTAGTCTATTGCACGATTGGCAATCATGTTCGCTAGGTCGGAATCAGAGACCGAGCATGCCGGAACAATCTGTTTGAGCGCCTTAACGGCGAGGCCCGTCGATATGAAACTATGGCGCCGCCTGCGAATATTTACGTAATGTTCGATGAGGTTGTCGAGTTCACGCATGTGCAATCCTTCTTTGACGTCAACCGTGTGAATTGAACCCAGCTGTAATCGATCCGGAGCGAGGGCTCATTCACATTGTTTAGTTGACGAGAAATCTTGATGCCGCATTAGCGCGTTGACGCGTCCTGGCCGACGCGGTCACCGAGGTTCATGGAAGAGATTGAGGTAGGTCGTATCAAAGTCGGCCAGTAAGGCCAATCGCTGGAAATCCAGGATAACAATCCTCCTGTCTTTCCAGCTAACCAGGTCCTTCGCACGAAGTTCCTGCAGCGTCCGGTTCACGTGAACTACTGATAGACCAAGCACGTCGCCCAATTCCGCCTGGGTCAGTGGAATCGCGAACGTCTGGTCAGAGGCCAATCCAACTATCTCTAACCGGACATACAACTCGCAGATTATATGTGCGAGATGCTGTTTGGCGGAGCGACGCCCGAGGCAGGTTATCCAAGTCCTTTGGATTGAGGCATCGATAGTCGTCGAAAGCCAGAGCATCCGGGTGAGATGTGGACTTCCACCCATTGCTGTGAGCAGGTCTTTGTGTCGAATGAAAACAACATCGCACGAACCCAGCGCGCTCACGCTGTGATCCATCACTTTTAGCAGTAAACTATGCAGATCGACAAAGTCTCCCGGCACGTGAATTGCCGTTATTTGACGCTTTCCTTCCCGAATAGCCTGGTTTCGAACTGCGAAACCATTCGCGAGAAGACAGCTTTCGGCGGGGCGGGAACCCTCCCTGACGATCTCCTCATCATGTCCAAAAGTCACCGGCCGGACTGGAAGAGCCTCAATAAGCGCGACTTCGTCTGGCGGCAAGGCGTCGCGGCGGTCAAGCATGCGAACCAAGAGGTCTTTGCCAAACATCGCGGTCCCCTTTGACTAGAAACGCGGATCAGCATCTTTTGTTGCCGCCTCTTATTAGAATCCCGTTATGTTCTATCCAGTTCATATGTGCCGGCGACCTAGACCCGATCATGTGGGCCCTGTGAGTGCCGGCGCCGGCAGGCTCGACTTCATTCCGCCGATGATGCCTACCTTGGTAGCCAAGCCGCCCCAAGGTGACGACTGGTTTTACGAGGCCAAGTTCGACGTCTACCGCTCGCAGCTCATCAGCAACCTCAATGCCTATAGGGCAAGGTGGAGCGGGTAGCGGGAATCGAACCCGCGCGTTCAGCTTGGGAAGCTGACAAGCTACCATTACATCATACCCGCGCAGCAGCCTCGTTACCACGCAAGCCGGCGTTCGGGCAATCGTTAAGCGTGCACTCGTGCCTTCCAGCCATCCGACTGTTACTCCGTCATGGCAAGGGCGCCGGCGTTGCAACATAAGTTGGCGAGCAGACAATCCGGCCAACCCGCCATGCGGAGCAACTGGGAGTCAGCGACCCGCCTTGATGCCAGCGCGGCAAGTGCGTATTTCTGGACCTGTGCCCGAATCGGGGCAACCGAATCTGGAGATCCGCCTTGTCCGCACTGACGCGCTTTCTCGGCGATTCGCCGCTCCGGGTGTTCCTGAAGCTGCTGGTGGTATCGTTCCTCGTCGGCCTAGTCATGAACGCATTCGGCTGGTCGCCGATGGATGTGCTCTACGGCGTCCGGAATTTCTTCGTCGATCTCTGGAATCTGGGCTTCCGCGCCATTGACCGTTTTCTCGGCTATATCTTGCTGGGCGCGGCGATTGTCATTCCGGCCTTCATCCTGCTCAGGATCGCCAACTATCGGAAATAGAGCATGACCCCAAGCCGAAGGTCAGTGTAGCAAAAGTGGGCCGGCTTTTGCTCCGCTGACCTGTGGTTCGGCAGGGAAATCCTAGAAGGTCGTCAGGCGAACCCTGACGCCACTTCGAACAGGATGGAATGGCGCGCGGCGAGGGCCGCCACATCTGTCGAATAGCCGCCGCCGATAACGCCGCAGACCGGGATGCCGAGCGCGCGGAAATGACGGATCACCATGTCGTCGCGGGCGCGCAGCCCCTCGTTCGACAGTGACAACCTGCCAAGCCGGTCCTCGGCATGAACGTCGACCCCGGCATTGTAGAAAACGATGTCCCAGCGCGCCTTGGCGGTGAGTTCCGGCAGGACGCCGCCCAACCTTTCGAGATAGGCCGCATCGCCGGTGCCATCGGGCAGAGCGATGTCGAGGTCGGAAGCGATCTTTCGCGTCGGATAGTTGCGGTCGCCATGCATGGAAAACGTGAACACGCGCCGCTCCCCGCCAACAATATCCGCCGTGCCGTCCCCCTGATGCACGTCGAGATCGACGATCAGGATGTTGCCGGCGGCAGCTTCGGCAAGCAGCACCAGTGAAGCCACGGCAACATCGTTGAAGGTGCAGAAGCCGGCGCCTTGCGCGCGCCGCGCATGATGGCTGCCGCCGGCTGTATTGCAGGCAATGCCGTTCAGCAACGCCAGCCGCGCTGCCAGCACGGTGCCGCCCGTTGCGAGCTGCGCCCTGAGCGAGACGCGCGGGCCCACCGGAAAGCCGATCTCGCGCTCGATTTTTTCAGGCACTTCGCAGGCCAGCACCTGGTCGACATAACCGGCGGCATGGGCAAGCTTCAGCCATGATGCCGGCGCCGGTTCGGGCACGTTGAGAGCGGCGGGGCCGGTCAGTCCGCGCGCGCCCAAGGCTTCCATCAGCAGCTTGTATTTGCTCATGGGGAAGCGATGGTTGACTGTGAAGCCGGCGTCGTAGTCGGGATGATGAACGATCTGCAGGGGCATTTGGGTGGTTTACGGCGGGTGCGCCAGAGGCGGGTTTCGGTTGGCCGTGGCGGGATGAGCGGTTGCGCGGCGTCCGAAATCTGGGCCACATCGGCTGTTCTATCAAGCCACGATGGGGAAGCGGGTCCTGGATCAGGTGTCAGCAGCGGCCAACGGCCGGTCTTTCGTCGTCACCAACCGCTCGGTGCTCGCCATCGCGGTGCCGATGACGCTTGCCTATCTGACGACGCCGCTGCTCGGCATCGTCGACACGGCCGTGGTCGGGCAGTTGGGCGACGCTGCCCTTCTCGGTGGTCTGGCGGCGGGCGCCCTGGTCTTCGACGTCGTCTTCACCTCCTTCAATTTCCTGCGTTCCGGCACCACAGGCCTCGTCGCCCAGGCGCTCGGACGCGGCGACGAACTGGAGGAACAGGCGGTGTTCTGGCGCGCCGTGCTGATCGCGGTCGTCGCCGGCATTGTGCTTGCCGCACTTGCGCCACTGGTCGCCATCGCCGGACAATGGTTCATGAGCGCCGAGGCGCGCGTCAGCGAGGCGATGGCCGTCTATATCCGCATCAGATTGCTCGCCGCACCGTTCTCGCTGATCAACTACGCCATCCTCGGCTATGTGCTGGGGCGCGGCGAGGGCGGGCTGGGACTGATGCTGCAATTGGTGCTGAACGGCATCAACATTGCGCTCTGCATCCTGCTGGGGCTGGAGCTCGGCTGGGGCGTCGCCGGTGTCGCCTGGGCCACCGTCACCGGTGAATTCGTCGCCATGCTGCTTGGCCTGGCGATCATCGGCCGGCGTTTCTGGGCAGCGCCCCGGCTGCCGCGCCATCGCATCCTCGACCTGTCGGCATTCCTGCGCATGATGTCGCTCAACCGTGACATCATGATCCGGTCGTTTTCGCTGCTCGCCGCTTTCGCACTGTTCACTCGCCAGGGCGCGCAATTCGGCACGGTGACGTTGGCCGCCAACGCCGTGCTGATGAACTTCTTCCTCATCGCCGGCTATTTCCTCGACGGTTTCGCCACGGCGGCCGAACAGCTCGCCGGGCGTGCCGTGGGCGCGCGTGCCGCGATGCAATTCCGGCAGGCGGTGCGGCTGACCCTGTTCTGGGGCTTCGGGCTGGCGGCCGCGGCGACGCTCGTCCTTTTGCTGGGCGGTACTGATCTGGTCGCCCTGATCACGACGTCGGAAGACGTTCGCGCCGTTGCCGACAACTATCTGGCCTGGGCGGCGCTCACCGCGCTCAGCGGCGTGCTGGCGTTTCAGATGGATGGCGTCTTCATCGGCGCGACCTGGTCGCGCGACATGCGTAACATGATGCTGTTGTCGTTCCTTGTCTTCAGCGCGGCCTTGCTCATCCTGGCGCCGGCCTTCGGCAATCACGGCCTGTGGGCGGCGCTGCACGTCTTCCTGCTGGTGCGCGGCTTCAGCCTGCTTGCCATTTTGCGCGTTAGGATGCGGACTGCGTTTTAGAGCGGCTTCGGGTTAGAGCGGCTTCGACGCCCATTGATCGAGGCTGGTATCGCGCAACTCGCGCAGCGACTTGAGCCTTTGCATGTCCGCGAACCGGACCATCCCGCCAAGAATGCGGCCCGGTAGTGCCGGCCCAGCATAGATCATGCCGGTGTAGAGCTGGACGAGATCGGCGCCGGCGCGGATCTTTTCCAGCGCCGTCTCAATGGAATCGACGCCGCCGACGCCGATGATGGCGCGGTCCGGGCCAAGCAGTTTGCGCATCTTTGCCAGCACGATGGTCGAGCGCTCGAACAACGGTTTTCCCGAAAGCCCACCGGTCTCGCCGGCAAGATCGGCGCTGCGCAGCCCCGGCCGCGCGATGGTGGTGTTCGAGACGATGAGGCCGTCTATTGCCTTCTCGGTAACCTCGGCGGCGATATCCTCCAGCTCGGCCTCGACCAGGTCCGGCGCGATCTTGAGGAAGACGGGCGGCTGCGCTGCTGCTGCCGTACGTGCGGCCATGACGCGCGACAGGAGCTCGCCAAGCTGTTCACGGGCCTGCATGTTGCGCAGACCCGGCGTGTTCGGCGAGGAGATGTTGACCGTCAGGTAGCTGGCGTATGGCGCAAACCTGACAACGCCGCGTTCATAGTCACTGACGCGGTCGGTGCTGTCTTTGTTGGCACCGATATTGACGCCGACGATGCCGGCGCGGCCCTTGCGGGTAGCAAGCCGTTCTTCGGCAGCCTGGTGACCCTCATTGTTGAAGCCCAGCCGGTTGATCACCGCTTCGTCCGATGTCAGCCGGAAAATGCGCGGCTTCGGGTTGCCGGCCTGCGGCCGCGGCGTGATCGTGCCGACCTCGGCAAAGCCGAAGCCGAGGCCAAGCAGCGCATCGGCAACCTCGGCGTTCTTGTCGTAGCCGGCAGCCATGC
>NZ_RZSX01000281.1:0-7000 GCF_004023105.1 Mesorhizobium sp. M5C.F.Ca.IN.020.32.2.1
TTCGAGCATGATCGTCGACAGCGGCGGCAACAGGATCTTCGCCGAGATGCCTCCTCCTTCCGCCCGAGCCTCGACGGCACCGCCATTGCCCTTGCCGGAACCGCCATAGTCGGTGGCGTCCGTGTTGATGATCTCGCGCCATCTTCCAGCCGTCGGCAACGGCACGCGATAATCGTCACGGGGCACCGGTGTAAAATTGGAGATGACGGCGACCGGGTTTCCGCCCGGCGCGCTGCGCAGCCAGGCAAAGACAGAGTTCGCACTATCGTCGACGATCAGCCAGGAAAAGCCTTGCGGCTCGCAATCGCGAGCATGCAGGGCCGGGCGTGAGCGGTAGAGATAGTTGAGATCGCGCACCGTCTGCCAGACGCCGCGATGGGCCTGGAAATCGAGCAGGTTCCAGTCGAGCGCGCGCGCCTCGCTCCACTCGCGGCGCTGGGCGAATTCCTGCCCCATGAACAACAGCTTTTTGCCGGGGTAGCCCCACATGAAGGCGTAGTATGCGCGCAGCGTCGCGAATTTCTGCCAGTCGTCGCCGGCCATCTTGCCGAGCAGCGTCCCCTTGCCGTGCACGACCTCGTCATGGGAGAGCGGCAGCACGAAATTCTCGCTGAAGGCGTAGACCAGGCCGAAGGTGATGTCGCTGTGATGATGCTTGCGAAAAATTGGCTCCTTGGAGAAATACTCCAGCGTGTCGTGCATGAATCCCATGTTCCACTTGAAGCCGAAACCCAGCCCGCCCTCATGCACCGGCTGCGAAACCTTTGGCCATGAGGTCGATTCCTCGGCAATCGTCATCACGCCAGGATGATGGCCGTAGACCTCCTTGTTCATTCTCTGGAGAAAGCTGACCGCTTCAAGGTTCTCGCGCCCACCCTTTTCGTTGGGAATCCATTCGCCGGCCTTGCGCGAATAGTCGAGGTAGAGCATCGAGGCGACGGCATCGACCCGCAAACCATCGACGTGGTACTTCTCGGCCCAAAACAGCGCATTGTTGACGAGGAACGAGACGACCTCGCGCCGGCCGAAATTGTAGATCGCGGTGTTCCAGTCGGGATGGAAGCCCTTGCGCGGGTCGGCATGCTCATAGAGCGCGGTGCCGTCGAAATTGGCCAGGCCATGCGCGTCCACCGGAAAATGTGCCGGCACCCAGTCGAGGATGACGCCGAGGCCGGCGCGGTGCGCGCCGTCGACGAACCGGGCAAAACCGTCCGGATCGCCGAAGCGGGCCGACGGCGCGTAGAGGCCGGTCGTCTGGTAACCCCAGGACGGATCATAGGGATGTTCGGAGATCGGCATGAATTCGATGTGGGTGAAACCCGTGTCTACGACGTAGGGGATCAGCCGGCCGGCGAGTTCGTCCCATGACAGGAAGCTGCCGTCGTCGTGAAGCTGCCAGGAGCCGGCATGGACCTCGTAGATCGACACCGCCTCGCGCCTGGGATCGGCGTTGCGCCAGAAATTGCGGTGCGCCTCATCACCCCATTGATGCGCCGGCGGAAGCGCCGTCACCGAAGCGGTGGCCGGGCGCAGTTCGGACTTGAAAGCGAACGGATCGGCCTTCAACGGCAGCCTCACGCCATCGGGCCCGATGATCTCGTATTTGTACGGCCGGCCGGCGCCGATATCGGGAATGAACAACTCCCAGATGCCGGTGTCTCGACGGACGCGCATCGTATGCCTGCGGCCGTCCCATTCGTTGAAGTCGCCGACCACCGAAACGCGCCTTGCATTGGGCGCCCAGACGGCGAAATGCACGCCGGACGCACCCTCGTGATCGATGAGATGCGCGCCAAGCTTGTCGAACAGCCTGAGGTGCGAACCTTCGGCGATGTAATAGTCGTCCAGCGGACCGAGCACCGGACCGAACGAATAGGGATCGGTCAGCCACCAGTCACCGCCGGCATTGCGCGCGTGATAGCGCAGCGGCTGACGCTTTCTGAGCGACAGGATGCCCTCGAAGAAGCCGCCTTCGTGGCGCCTGGAGAGTTCGCCGGCTTTCTTGCCGGTCAGCGTATAGGCAGTGACGAACTCGGCATGAGGGACGAAGCAGCGGGCGACAAAGCCGTTGTCAACCTCGTGCACACCGAGGACAGCGAAAGGATCACTATGCGAACCGGCGACAATTGCCGCGACATCACCGGCTGAAGCCAGTCCATCCGGCCCGCTTGTCGCAGCGGTCGCGCGCGGCTTCCTCATCAGGCAGTGACCCTCCCCGGCACCCGGACCACGTTGTTCGTGGCCTCATGCAATCATATCAGACCGGCACGTTCCAGATTTCTTTCGCGTATTGGCGGATCGTACGGTCGGACGAGAACCAGCCGACGCGGGCAACATTGCGGATTGCCTTGGCGTACCAATCCGGGCTGTTGCGCCAGACGGCGTCGACATCGCGCTGGGTGGCGGCGTAGGCATCGAAATCGGCGGCGACCATGAACCAGTCGCTCTGATAGAGGCCGCTCATCAGGTCGCGATACCGTTCCGGATCGTCAGGCGAAAAGACGCCCGACGAAACGGCAGCCACAGCCTGCGCCAGTTCGGGAGAGGCTCCGATCACCGATCGCGGATCGTAGCCGTTGCTGCGCCGCTCGGCGACCTCTTCGGTGGTCAGGCCGAAAATGAAGATGTTGTCGTCGCCGACGCATTCCTGGATCTCGACATTGGCGCCGTCAAGCGTGCCGATGGTCAGCGCACCATTCAGCGCGAACTTCATGTTGCCGGTGCCGGAGGCTTCCATACCGGCGGTCGATATCTGCTCTGAAAGATCGGCGGCCGGCATCATGATCTCGGCCAGGCTGACATTGTAGTTCGGCACGAACACCACTTTGAGCAAGCCGCGAACGGCCGGGTCGCGGTTGATGACCTTGGCGACGTCGTTGGCGAGTTTGATGATCAGCTTGGCGTTGTGATAGCTGGGCGCGGCCTTGCCGCCGAAGAACTTGACGCGTGGCATCCAGTTGCGCTCCGGATGGGAGCGGATCTGGTCGTAGAGCGCGACTGTTTCGAGGATGTTCAGGAGCTGACGCTTGTATTCGTGGATGCGCTTGATCTGGATGTCGAACAGCGCCGAGGGATCGACCTTGATGCCGAGGCGGTCGGCGACGAGATTGGCAAGCTTGGCCTTGTTCGCCCGCTTGACTGCCGCGAACTTGTCGCGGAAGGCGGCGTCGTCGGCAAAACCATCGAGCTCCTTGATTGCGTCTATATCGTCGAGGAAGCGGTCGCCGATCGCCTCGCGGGTGAGCGCGGTGAGACCGGGATTGCACTGGATCAGCCAGCGCCGCGGCGTGATGCCGTTGGTCTTGTTGTTGATGCGGTCGGGGTAGAGCCTGTGGAGCTCGGCAAACACCGTTTCCTTCATCAGCTCGGTGTGAAGGGCAGAGACGCCGTTGATCGAGTGCGAGCCGACAAAGGCCAGATTGCCCATGCGCACCCGGCGCTCGCCATTTTCCTGTATCAGCGAGATCTGGCTGATCTGCTCGTCAGAGAACTGGTCGGAGGCGCGCGCCTCCAGCAGCACTTCTGCGTTGATGGCGTAGACGATCTGCATATGGCGCGGCAACAGCCGCTCGAACAGCGGCACCGGCCAGCTTTCGAGCGCCTCGGGAAGCAGCGTGTGGTTGGTGTAGCCGAAGGTGCGCTTGGTGATGCTCCAGGCCTGGTCGAAATCCATACCGTGGACGTCCATCAACAGGCGCATCAGCTCGGGCACGGCGATGGCCGGATGGGTGTCGTTCAGATGGATCGCCGCCTTGTCGGGCAGCGACTGCAGGTCGCCATACTGGCTGAGATGACGCTGGATGATGTCCTGCAACGATGCGGTGGAAAAGAAATACTCTTGCCTTAGCCGCAGTTCCTGCCCGGCCTTGTGGGAATCGGCGGGGTAAAGGACGCGCGACAAGGCATCGGCCTTGTTGCTTTCGGCGAGTGCACCGATGTGGTCGCCGGCGTTGAACTTGTCGAGCAGGATCGGATCGATCGGCATGCCGGACCAGAGCCGCAGCGTGTTGACGCGGTTGGCCCTCCAGCCAACCACCGGCGTATCGTAGGCAACCGCCAGAACATGTTCGATCGGCTTCCAGACGTGGCGCTCAAGCCTGCCGTCCTTCGATGTGATCGATTCGACGGAGCCGCCGAAACCGACCTCGAAAGAACGTTCGCGCCGCTCGAACTCCCAAGGGTTTCCGTGATCGAGCCAAGTCTCAGGCAGCTCAACCTGCCAGCCGCCATGGATTTCCTGCCGGAACATGCCGTTGGCGTAGCGAATGCCATAACCATGCGCGGGAATGTCGACGGTTGCCATGCTTTCCATGAAGCAGGCGGCGAGCCGGCCAAGACCGCCATTGCCAAGGGCTGCATCTGGTTCGAGGGCCGCGATGAGGTCGAGGTCGACGCCGAGAGACCGCAGCGCTTCGCGCATATTATCCATCAGGCCAAGATTGGAGAAGGCGTCGCGCATCAGGCGGCCGATGAGGAATTCCAGTGACAAGTAATAAACGCGCTTTTCCTGATGGGCGTAGGCCTCTTGCGTCGCCTGCATCCAATGATCGACGATATGGTCGCGCACGACCTTGATCGAGGCGGTGAGCCAGTCGTACTGCGTCGCGACATTGGTGCCCTTGCCGAGCCTGTATTTGAGGGCCTTCAAGACTTCGTCGGCAAGCGCCTTGGGATCGGAGTTTTCGAGAATGGGAGCTTCGGATGTCATCGAGCGCGTCATGCTGCCTCTCGTGCGGTTGCCATGATCATACCGGCCTTCACCATTCCTCCCAGCCCATGCTAACGCATATTGTCATGCGTTCAATCGAGTTAGATTGCCGCGGGCAGCTTACCCTGCGGCAGTTTAGCAACTTAAAGTGCGTCGCGTTTGGGTGGCCTCTGCGACGCGCCTTAAGTTCTTACTTATATGCCATGTCGTTACCCCAAACCGCTGTGCAGTTTCGTGCGACATGCATCAGGCCGCCAGCGCCGCCTCCGGCGGAAGCTTCGCTCCGGTCATGAAGGCGACGGCGTCGGACATCGTATATTGCTTGGGATCGATGACACAGAGGCGACGGCCCAGCCGATGGATGTGAATGCGGTCGGCCACCTCGAAGACATGCGGCATGTTGTGCGAGATCAGCACGATCGGCAGGCCGCGCTTCTTCACGTCGACGATCAGTTCGAGCACGCGGCGGCTCTCCTTGACGCCTAACGCCGCCGTCGGCTCATCCATGATGACCATCTTCGAGCCGAAGGCGGCGGCGCGCGCCACCGCCACGCCCTGGCGTTGGCCGCCCGACAGCGTTTCCACGGCCTGGCTGATGTTCTGGATGGTCATCAGGCCAAGTTCGGTGAGCTTGTCGCGGGCGCGCTTTTCCATTGCCGGGCGGTCGAGCATGCGCAGCCAGTCGCCCAGAAAACCCGGTTTGCGGATCTCGCGACCGAGGAACATATTGTCGGCGATCGACAGCGCCGGCGACAGCGCCAGGTTCTGGTAGACGGTTTCGATGCCGGCTTCACGGGCCTCGATGGGCGACTTGAAGAGCACCTGCTTGCCGTCTAACTCGATGATCCCCTCGTCCGGAATCACGGCGCCCGAGATCGCCTTGATCAGCGTCGACTTGCCGGCGCCGTTGTCGCCGATCACCGCCAGGATTTCTCCCGGATAGAGATCGAAGTCGCAGCTGTTCAGTGCGGTAACGCGGCCGTAGCGCTTGACGAGGCCACGCGCGGTGAGGATGGGCTCCTGGGTCATGGTTACACCGAAACCTTTCTGATCCACTGGTCGATCGCCACGGCGCCGATGATCAGCACACCGGTGAGCAGCACTTTCCATTGCGGATCGGCGCCCAGCATGTTGAGGCCCATCGAGACGACGCCGACGATCATCGCACCGAACAAAGTGCCTAAAATCGAGCCGCGTCCGCCGAAGAGGGAAATACCGCCGATCACCGTGGCGGTGATCGCCTGCAAATTATAGTCGGTGACGGCGGCAGACGGCGAGATCGAACCGTTGCGACCGATGGAGACCCAGGCGGCGAAAGCGGCGATCAGCCCGGCAAGCGTGTAGACCGATATCAGCACCTTCTTGGTCTGGATGCCCGACAGCTTGGCCGCCTCCGGGTCGTCACCGACGGCGTAGACATGGCGGCCCCATGCCGTGTGATTGAGCACGTACCAGAGGATCAACACCAGCACGACCATGGCAATGACACCGAACGTCAGCACCGCCGTGCCGATCTTGAAGTTCAGGCCAAACAAATGCAGCAGCGGCGCCTGGACATCGACGTCGGCATCGCGGATCGTCTCATTGGCCGAATAGATGAAGTTGGTGGCCATGACGATGTTCCAGGTGCCGAGCGTGACGATGAAGGGCGGCAGCTTCATGTACGCGACCAGCAGCCCGTTGAGCAGCCCGCAGGCCGCGCCGGCGCCAAGCCCGATCACCACGGCAAGCAAGGTCGGCAGACCATAGGTGACCGCGCAATTGCCCATGATCACGGCCGAAATCACCATGATCACGCCGATTGACAGGTCGATGCCGGCTGTAAGGATGACCAGCGTCTGCGCGGCTCCTAGAATACCAACGATGGCGATCTGCTGCAGGATCAGCGTCAGCGTGTAGGACGAAAAGAACCGTCCTCCGATCGTGGCGCCGAAGACAGCGATCGACAGAACCAGCACGATCAGCGGAACCGCAGCCGGAGTGGAATGCAGGAAGTGCTGGATGCGCTTGACAATCGACGTGCCGTGCTCGTCAAAAGCAGCGACGCTTGTCTCGCTGTTCGAGAGAGCCTTTTCGAATTCCTGAACCTGAGCCATGTTTCCTCCCATGCGGCTTCAGCCACGCGCCGACGCCCGTCCATCGTTTCCGATCTGCCGCCGGAATTATTCGCGCTTGCGATAGCGCATCGTCCACCCGAAGCGGCCGGGGATCAAGTCCCCGGCCGCTTCGGGTGGACGATGGGCTATCGCGAGCGCGAATAATTCCGGCGGCAGATCGGAAACGATGGACGGG
>NZ_RZSX01000282.1:0-6995 GCF_004023105.1 Mesorhizobium sp. M5C.F.Ca.IN.020.32.2.1
CCTATAACAATGTCTATGGCTTCCGTCCGTCGCAGGGACTTGTCCCGGCCGGCCCCGAGCTTGACGTCTTTCACGCGCAGATGGGAGTCGAAGGGCCGATGGGCCGCAACGTGCGTGACATGGCGCTGCTGCTCGACGAGCAGGCTGGCTACGAGCCTCGCGCGCCGCTCTCACATCACAAGGTCGGCTCGTTCCTCGAAGGGCTTCGAACGCCGACGACCGGCGGCCGCATCGCCTGGTTCGGCGATCTTGGCGGCCATCTTCCGGTTGAACCCGGCATTCTACAGCTTTGCGAGGCCGCGCTCGGCCGATTCGCCGACGTATCCTTTCAGACCGAAGCGCTGGTACCGGATTTCAACTTCGAAGCGCTGTGGCAGGCCTTTGTGACGCTGCGCCAGGCGAGCAGCGGTTGTGCGCTCAAGGCGCATTACGACGATCCCCTGAAACGCAGTCTTCTGAAGCCGGAGGCCGTGTGGGAGGTGGAACACGCGCTTCAGCTCACGGCGCCGCAGATCCACGCCGCCACGGTGAGGCGCTCGTCCTGGCACAAAACCCTACTATCGCTCTTCGACCGCTTCGACCTCGTCGCATTGCCGACTGCGCAGATCTTCCCCTTCGAGGTCTCCACCCACTGGCCGACGCAAGTGGCCGGGCGTGCCATGGACAGCTATCACCGCTGGATGCAGGTTTCAGCGTTCGCCACGCTGGGCGGCTGCCCTGCGGTCAACGTACCGGCGGGCTTCGATGCCAGAGGCAGGCCGATGGGCATGCAATTGATCGGACGGCCGCGCGGCGACATGACCGTGCTGAGAGCGGCGGCGGCCTACGAGACGACGCTGCCATGGCAGGCCGGAGCCTAAAATCCAGGTCAGGGCTGCCAGCGACATGTGCTGCCGGCTTGCACCTGCGTTGCTGTCATGCATTGATCACGGTCGGCCGCGTCGCAAGCCGCATACTGTCGAGGAAAACCATGTCGCTGGAACTCTACGCTACTTATGTCGTTGCCTGTATCGTCATTGTCCTGGTGCCTGGACCGACGGTCACTCTGATCATCGCCAACAGCATCCGCCATGGCTCCCGCGCCGGCCTCGCCAACGTCGCCGGCACGCAGGCCGGGCTGGCCATCATGATTGCCATTGTCGGCATCGGATTGACTTCGCTGATCGCGGGCATGGGCCATTGGTTCGAATGGGTCAGGCTGATCGGCGCTGCCTATCTGATCTGGATGGGTGTGCAGATGTTCCGCTCCAAGGGCAAGCTGAACGCCGACGGATCGGCGAAGACACCGCGCGGCGGCTTCTTCCTGCAAGGCCTGCTGGTGGCGATCAGCAATCCCAAGACGCTGGTCTTTTTCGGCGCCTTCTTTCCGCAGTTCGTCGCCCCCGAAGGTAACTACGCGTTGCAGATCCTCGTCATGGGTCTCACCGCACTGATCTTCGCCGCCGTGTCGGATTCGACCTTCGCCCTGGCCGCTGGCCGCGCCGGACGCCTGCTCTCGGCCAGCCGCATCAAGCTCATGTCCAGAATCAGCGGCAGTTTCCTGATCGGCGGCGGCCTGTGGCTGGCGTTTTCCAAGGCGAAGTAATGGCGGCCGAGAGCCGGGACGCAACCAGCGATCTCCTGGACAGGAAGGCCGATTGAAAGTCGGCCTTCTGTGCACCACATGAATCGATGGCTGGGGATTCATGCCGGTGCCATGGACTTTTGCGGATGTGAAAAGGCACGCGATCGGCGTGATCCTGATCGCATCGTTGTTTGTGGCGTTGCTTGCCTCGGATCCGCACAAGTGGACGAATGACGCCACCCCGATCCGCTCGGTCGAGCCAATCGATGCCACGGTCAAAAGTGCACATTGGGGCAAAGGCCAGAGTGTCTATATGCTGTTCGAGGACGGTTCATCTGTCTTCATCGACGACGATCGACCGCATCTTATCGGTGCGCGTGTCGCCATAGAGCGCGTCACGCGCGACAACGGCTTGGTCTTCTACCGGTTTCCGGAGTGAACCGTATGGCAAGAGCGCGGCTGGCCCTCACCTTGCTAATACTGCGGGAAAATCTCCGGGGCATCGTCATCACCAGCCTTGTGGTCGGTGTCTGCATTCTGGCAATCGGCGCACTGATTGCAAGGCGGAGCAGCCCAATCATCGATGTGGAGTCGACGACTGGCACTGTGGTCAACGTTCTCAATGTTCCTCCGAGCCCCGAAGCGTGGATCGGAAGAGGATTCCGTTATCAGTACGGAATCCGTCTCAACGAAAATGACCTCCTGGTATTCGTATATGGTGACGCAGCAATGCCGCGAGCGATCGGATCAGAAGTTGCGCTCGAGCGGCGGTACCGTCGCAATGGCACCGAAACGTACCAATTGCTCGATGAGTGAGTGAGCGGCTCTAAAGCCGCCCCAGCCTTTCCAGCAGCAGCGCGAAAAACGCATCGTGGTCGATGTCGCGCATCACCATGGCGTTGTTCGGTCGCTTGGTCACGCCCCACCAGTCGATCACGGTCATGCCCATGGTGAGCTCCGAGGCGGTTTCCACGGTAACGTTGCAGTTGCGGCCCCTGAACAGCTCCGGCTTCAACAGGTAGGCGATGACGCAAGGGTCGTGCAGCGGTCCGCCATCGGTGCCGTATTTCTCTTCGTCGAAGCGCTCGAAGAATTCCAGCATCTCCGTCGTAGCCGTGCCGACTCTGGTGCCGAGCTTGCGGAAGGCCTGGGTGCGCTTGGCCGTGGTCAGCGCCTTGTGGGTGACGTCGAGCGGCATCATGACGATTGGGATGCCGGATTTGAACACGACATCGGCGGCATGCGGGTCGACATAAATGTTGAATTCGGCGGTCGGGGTGACATTGCCGCCTTCGAAGAAGCCGCCGCCCATCAGTACGATTTCCTTGATGCGCGGCGCGATCTTCGGCTCGCGGATCAGCGCCAGCGCTATGTTGGTGAGCGGCCCGAGCGCGCAGAGCGTGATCGTGCCGCTCTCTTCCTTCATCAGTGTCTCGACAATGAAATCGACGGCATACTGGTCCTGCAGCTTCATTGTCGGTTCGGGCAATTGCGGTCCATTGAGACCGGTCTCGCCATGCACCTCCTCGGCGGTGACCAGTTCACGCGCCAAAGGGCGGATGGCGCCGGCATAGACTTTGATGTCTGGCCTGCCAGCCAGTTCGCAGATCTTGCGTGCGTTCTTTTCGGTGAGCCTCAGCGGCACGTTGCCGGCAACGGCGGTCATTCCGACGATCTCCAACTCGGCGCTGCCGAGTGCCAGCAAAATGGCGACGGCATCATCCTGGCCGGGGTCCGTGTCGATGATGATCTTGCGGGATTCGGGCATTTCAATTCCTTGTTTGGGGAGTCTTTTTGGGCGGGGCTTTTGACGGCTTGAACTTGACCGCGGGGCGGACCATATCAAGGCCATCGGGAAAAATGCCATCTGGGTTTTTCCACTTTATGTCGCTCTTGAGAGGACAGTGTAACATGAGCCGAATGACGCCTTTTTCTAGCCCGCTGCTCCTGGGTTTCGACGCCATGGAAAAGACGCTGGAACGTCTGGCGAAGTCGGGCGACAGCTACCCTCCCTACAACATCGAGCGCCTCAGCGGTGCAGACGGGAAGGCCGAAAGGCTGCGTATCACGCTCGCTGTCGCCGGTTTCGCCGAAAACGATCTCGATGTGACCACGGAGGAGAACCAGTTGGTCGTGCGCGGCCGTCAGAACGATGACACCGAGCGCGAATTCCTTCATCGCGGCATTGCCGCACGCCAGTTCCAGCGCTGTTTCGTGCTGGCCGACGGCATGCGGGTGATCGCGGCGGAGCTGAAGAACGGCCTTTTGGCGATCGATCTCGATCGGCCCGAATCCGAACGGATGGTACGGAAAATAAATATATCGGTGAAAGACTGATCCTTACCACTGCATCGGCCGGAAAATCGGAACCGATTTTCCGAAAGCATGATGCAGCAAATTGAAGTGTTAGAGCGTCCTTTGTGTGTCCAATTGGACACACGGCGCTCAAATGGCTCTCATGCGAGGCGGCCTTGAGCGGCGTCCTCGCGCCAAGGAGGCTTGAAATGACCAGAACTGACGAAAACCTCATCATGACCAGCGGCGAATTCGCCCATCTCGGCGAAGGCTCGGTCGCCTATCTCAGGAAAGTGTCGAGCGACGATCTGCGCGGCCGTTTCCCGGGCCTCGGCGAAATCGCGCCCGGCCTGGAACTGTGGGCCCTGTTTGCCGCCAATGGCCAGCCGATCCTGCTTTCAGACGCTCGTGACAGAGCGCTGGCTGGCGCCCTGGAAAACGACCTGACCCCTGTCCCCATCCACTAACAATACGGCGCAGCGATCTGATTGGAAACGGACAGGGCCGCTCACGGCGGCCCTTCAACGGATCTGATCAAAAAAGCTCAGGCTGCATGCGAGGCCTGCGTGTCCGACAAAAGCGCGTGGATCGCTGCGGCGTCGCGGGTGCCCCTTATCTTGGCCACCGTGTCGGCGTCGCGCAGCACCCGCGCGATGCGCGACAGCGCCTTGAGGTGGTCGGCGCCGGCGCCTTCGGGCGCCAAAAGCAGGAACACCAGATCGACCGGCTGGTCGTCCAGCGCCTCGAAATCGACCGGCGTCTCCAGCCGGGCGAAAACCCCGGCGATCCGCTTCACCCCCGCCAGCTTGCCATGCGGAATGGCAATGCCGTTGCCGACACCGGTCGAGCCCAGCCGTTCACGCTGCAGGATGGTGTCGAACACCTCCCGTTCCGGAATGCCGGCAATCGCCGCAGCCCTTTCGGACAGCATTTGCAGCAATTGCTTCTTGGAGTTCGCCTTCAACGCCGGCAAGATTGCCGGAACGTTGATGAGATCGCTCAGATCCATACTTGAAATCCCTCGTTCGCCTACCGTCGCCAGCCCTCACTCTCGCGTGCGGCTTGGTGCTTTATCCCAGTGCGGCCTTGGCCGTCATCCCTGCGCGACCTTGGTCGTAGACGGGTCGATCCAGCCGATATTTCCGTCCGGCCGGCGATAGACGATATTGAGATGCTCGGTTCCGGCATTGCGGAAGACGAGAACCGGGCTGTCCTTGGTGTCGAGCTCGATCACGGCTGACGCCACCGACATGGTCCGCAGCGTCATGGTTGATTCGGCGACGATGGCTGGCGCGAAATTCTCCGGTATTTCCTCGTCGTCGTCGGCAAGCGGCGCCATCACCGTATAGGCGATGTCGGTGAGCTCGCCGTTGGCATTGCCTGAATTATGTGACTTCAGCCGACGCTTGTAGCGCCGAAGGCGGGTTTCGAGGCGATCCGCCGCCGCCTCGAAAGCGAGCGTCGGGTCCTGGGCTTCACCAGTCGCCTGCAGCGAAGCGCCGGAATCCAGCCGGATCATGCAATCGGCCGTGTAGCGCGACCCCGATTTGACGACTACAATTTGCCCTGAAAAGCCCCGATCGAAATATTTCCCGATCACTTCTCCGACACGGTCGTTGATGCGCGTACGGAACGCATCGCCGATGTCCATGTGTTTTCCTGATATGCGCAGTGTCATCTGAAAACTGACCTTCCTTGCTCAGGCTTCAAACTGTCCCGAGTTTATACCCGTGGTCTGTGCGCACAAGCTTTGCGGCGTCACTTGCGCCGAATTTAAATCCGAACTTTCCGGTTGATCACAAGCCGCCTTCTTTGACCGTCCCGTGGCCAACGTCGTGACGGACCATCCGCATGCGGGCAGTAGCCCGTCCCATGCGGGCGGGCTTCTAGCCACTTCATTGCGGCTTGTCAATGAAGCGCGAAAGTTGTGGAAATTCCGTCGGAGATCAACGTCCGGCGCTGGCCAAAGCGCGTTTTTCACGCCGCCGCTGCACCGACGAGGGAATATTCATGCCCTCCCGATACTTGGCGACCGTGCGCCTGGCGATATCGACGCCACTTTCCCGCAACATATCCACAATCGCGTCGTCGGAAAGCACGTCGGCAGGTTTCTCCTCATCGATCAACTGCTTGATGCGGTCGCGCACCGCTTCAGACGAATGCGCATCGCCGCCACCCGACGAAGCGATCGACGCGGTGAAGAAATACCGCAGTTCGAACACGCCGCGCGGCGTCAGCATGTATTTGTTGGCGGTGACCCGGCTGACGGTCGATTCGTGCATGCCGATGGCGTCGGCCACCGTGCGCAGGTTGAGCGGCTTCAGGTGACGCACGCCATGGATGAGGAAGGCGTCCTGCTGGCGCACGATTTCTGAGGCAACCTTAAGAATGGTCTTTGCCCGCTGGTCGAGGCTGCGCGTCAGCCAGTTGGCGTTTTGCAGGCATTCCGCCAGGAAATCCTTTTCCGTCTGGTTTTTCGCATGCGGTGAAACCTGGGCGAAATAGATATGGTCGACCAGCACGCGCGGCAGCGTTTCGGGGTTGAGTTCGATCACCCAGCTTCCGTCATTAGCCGCCCGCACTTCGACATCGGCGATGATCGCGTCGCTGGCGCCCGCCGAAAACGCCATGCCCGGACGCGGATCGAGCGCACGTATCTCGGCCAGCATGTCGAGCAGATCCTCCTCGTCGACCCCACAAATCCGTTTCAGGGTCTGGAAATCGCGCCGTGCCAAGAGTTCGAGATTGGCGATCAAAGCCTTCATCGCCGGATCGAGCCGGTCGCGGACGGCAAGCTGCAGCGACAGGCATTCGGCGAGGTCGCGGGCAAAGATGCCGGCGGGCTCAAATGTCTGGCAGACCGCGAGCGCATTCGCCACCGCCGCTCGGTCGGTGCCGAGACGGGCGGCAATCTCGGCCATGTCGGCGCGCATATAGCCGGCCTCGTCGAGGCCATCGGCCAGTTCGCTGGCGATCAGGCGTGCTGCCGGGTCGGCGAAGGCAAGCGCGACCTGTTCGCCGACGTGCTCGCGCAGCGTGATGGCGGCGGCCGCCATGTCTCCGACGTCGAAGCCGTCGGAAGAGGACGCGGAACCGTTGCCGGATGCCGACTTCCATTGAGCCGTCAGGTCGGGAC
>NZ_RZSX01000283.1:0-6968 GCF_004023105.1 Mesorhizobium sp. M5C.F.Ca.IN.020.32.2.1
GTCGATCCGCTGCGCGGATCGACCCTCCCTCGAGGGGGAGGGAAAAAAGCGCTAGATTCCCATCATGGCGCGCAGCACCTTTTTGTCGGTCGCGCCGCCGGCGAAATCGTCGAATGCTTTTTCCGTCACCCTGATGATGTGATGCTGAATGAAGGGAGCGCCTTCGGCCGCGCCATCCTCGGGGTGCTTCAGGCAGCATTCCCATTCCAGCACCGCCCATGAATCGTAGTCATATTGGGCGAGTTTGGAGAAGATGCCGCCGAAATCCACCTGTCCGTCGCCGAGCGAGCGGAAGCGCCCGGCCCGGTTCGTCCAGCTCTGATAACCGGAATAGACGCCTTGCCGGCCGGTCGGATTGAACTCGGCATCCTTGGCGTGGAACGCCTTGATCCGCTCGTGATAGATGTCGATGAATTCGAGATAGTCGAGCTGCTGCAGCAGGAAATGCGACGGGTCGTAGTTGATGTTGCAGCGCTTGTGGCCGCCCACCGCGTCGAGGAACATCTCGAAGGTCGCACCGTCGAAGACGTCCTCGCCCGGATGGATTTCGTAACCGACGTCGACGCCATTGTCCTCATAGACGTCGAGGATCGGCTTCCAGCGTTTTCCCAGTTCGGAAAATGCTTCCTCGATCAATCCCGCCGGCCGTTGCGGCCAAGGATAAAGGTAGGGGAAGGCCAACGCTCCGCAAAACGACACCGACGCCTTAAGCCCGAGATTCTTCGACGCCTTGGCGCCGAACTTCATCTGTTCGACCGCCCATTGCTGCCTGGCTTTAGGATTATTGTGCAACGCAGGCGGCGCGAAGCCATCGAACTGCGCGTCATAGGCCGGATGCACCGCCACCAACTGTCCCTGCAGATGCGTCGACAGCTCGGTGATCTCAACGCCCGCCTCGGTGCAGATGCCCTTCACTTCGTCGCAATAGGCCTGGGAAGACGCCGCCTTCTCGAGGTCGAACAGCCGGCTGTCCCAGGTCGGGATCTGCACGCCCTTGTAGCCCAGCCCGGCCGCCCATTTGGTGATCGCCGGCAGCGAATTGAACGGTGCGGCATCGCCTGCGAACTGCGCCAGAAACAGCCCAGGACCCTTCATTGTCGACGGCATCGGCATCCTCCCTAATTATCCACGACCAAGCATAGCGCCGATTGAAAGCAGGGCCAGCCTCTTTGGTCTTTTCTCGACAGGCGCTAGTACGCACCGCCATTCTGGTATTACCAAATATGGTCATTTGGTCAAGCGGTGCCACTCGCAACCAGCGCTGCGAAAATTGCCGGGCAGCGGACTAATACGCCAGTTTTATCAATGAAATAATCATGGGCCGGGGCTGCCTTGTAGGATTTCTTGCCGTCCAGATGAAATTGCTGTAGACCTCTTTTCACGCCCAATTGGTCGAACCAGTTTACGACAAATGCTGGAGCGCCTTGGGGAGGAATCATGCGACGCACTCTGGTGGAGCGCGTCGCAGGCGAACTGTTACAGGCGAATTCTGGGAAGGACAGACCATGCATCTTTCGACGCACAACTGGATGCGGGCGGAACCATTGGAGACGACGCTCAAACGCATCAAGAAATTCGGCTATGAGTCGATCGAAATTTCCGGCGAGCCCGAGCAATACAAGACCGATGAGACGCGCGCGCTCCTGAAGGAGCACGGCATCCGCTGCTGGGGGGCGGTGACGCTGATGCTGGGCGAGCGCAATCTCGCCGCCAAGGACCAGGGCCAGCGCGAGCGCTCCGTACAGTACGTCAAGGATGTGCTGACGATGGTGAGCGAACTCGACGGCGAGATCATCACCCTGGTTCCCGCCACCGTCGGCAAGGTGGTGCCGGACGGCACCGAAGAAGAAGAATGGAAATGGGTCGTCGACGCTACCAGGGAATGCTTCACCCATGCCAAGAAGGTCGGTGTCAAGATCGCGGTCGAGCCGCTCAACCGTTTCGAGACCTATCTGTTCAACCGTGGCGCCCAGGCGCTGGCGCTGGCCGATGCAGTCAGCCCCGAATGCGGCGTCTGCCTCGACGCCTACCACATCCACATGGAAGAATTTAACGTCTATGATGCCATCCGGCAGGTCGGCAAGCGCCTGTTCGACTTCCATGTTGCCGACAACAACCGCTTCGCCGCCGGTCTCGGACAGATCGACTGGCCGAAGATCGTCGGCACGCTGAAGGAGGTCGGTTACGATGGCGCGCTGACCAACGAGTTCGTCGCCCCCGTCGACCGCACGCCGGCCGCTCCCTATCCCGACATGGTCGAGCGCAATCCGGTCGACATCTCGCCGGAGCAGCTCAAATTCATTCAGGACCATGGTTCCAGCGTGCTGACGGAAAAGTTCTACACCGATCAGATGCGCATCAACGCTGAAACGTTGCTGCCGTTGATCAAGTAGTCGGTCCGTTTGAGAATGAGCCTTCCGCCCTGACCGGCGGCAAGGCCGGGGATGAACATGCGCATCAAGACGGTCCAAGCCTGGTGGGTCCGCATACCGATCGAAGCCGCGAAGCAGCACCGCAGCGACTTCGGTAAAGTGACGACGTTTGATGCCGCCATCCTGCGCATCGAGACCGACGACGGGCTGGTCGGCTGGGGCGAAGGCAAGAATGCTGCCGGCAGCACCGGCAGCTATGGCGCCCTCGTCCACATGCTGAACCACGAGGTCGGCCCGCAGCTGATCGGCTGCGATCCGGCCGACATCGGGGTGATCTGGGAGATGCTCTATAATGGCGTGCGCCACGACAGTGCCGCGCAAAACGGCCACGCCATGCCGCAACTGGCGCGGCGCGGCATCAGCGTCGCTGCGATCAGCGCCGTCGACATCGCGTTGTGGGATATTCTGGGCAAGTCGCAGGGGGTTCCAGTCTGGCGGCTGCTCGGCGGCCGCAAGCTCGACCGCATGCCCGCCTATGCTTCCGGCGGCTGGGCTTCCACCGAGGCGATCGGCGACCAGTTAAAATCCTATATCGCCAAGGGCGGTTTCAAGGCGCTGAAGATGCGGATCGGCGCGATGGACGGCGCTCCGCATCTTTCCGCCGCCCGCGTGCGCGCCGCAAGACAGGCGCTCGGCCCCGAGGTTGACCTGATGGTCGATGCGCATGGCACCTATACGGTGGCGGAAGCCAAGCGCTTCATCCATCTCGCCGGCGATCTCGATCTGGCCTGGTTCGAGGAGCCGGTCATCGCCGACGACAAGCCCGGCATGGCCGAAGTGCGGGCCTCCGGCTCCATCCCGATCGCCACCGGCGAAAGCGAAGCGACGCGCTATGCTTTCCGCGACCTCGCCACGCTCAAGGCGGCCGATATCTTCCAGCCTGACCCGGCTTTTTGCGGCGGCATCAGCGAGGCGATAAAGATCGGCACCATCGCCAGCGCCTTCAATCTGCGCTTTGCGCCGCATCTGTGGGCTGGCGCGCCTTGCTTCTTTGCCGGGCTGCATGTCTGCGCTGCTTCGCCGGCTAGCTTTACCATCGAGTATTCGCTCGGCGCCAACCCGATGATCCACGATCTGATCGAGGAGACTGTCGAAGCAAAGGACGGTATGATGGCGATCCCGGAGAAGCCCGGACTGGGATTCACCCTTTCGGAACGGTTCCTGGAGGCGCACGCGCTACGCGGCTGATCATGAAAGAAAAGAACCTTCTCGCGGAACTCGCTGCCTATCTGTTCTCCCACTCCGACAAGGCGACGGGCCGAACGCCGTCGGAGCGTGAACTGGCGGAGCATTTCGTCGTCAGCCGCGGCCAGATCCGCGAGGCGCTGGCCATCCTCGAAGCCATGCGCATCGTCGAGCGCCGGGCCAAGTCCGGCATCTACATCGACACCAAGCAGGCCAGCGTCGAGGCGATGGCGCTTTTTGCCAGGGCCGGCCTGCCGCTTGATCCGATCCAGATCTACGAGACGGTCGAGTTGCGCAAGATCCACGAGATCAAGGCCGCCGAGCTTGCCTGTTCGCGCGCTACCGAGGAAAATTTCGAGCGGCTGCGCGAAATCCTGAAGGCGTCGGAGGAGCGCATTGCGGCAGGCGAGGGCCTCGCCAAGGAGGACCGCGAATTCCACCTTGAAATCGTGCGGGCAACCAAGAACAGCGTTTTTCACAACATATGCAGCGTCTATTACATGATGGGCGAGCAACGCCTGCCGATCTATTTCAACGATCCCGAACGCAGCGTGCGCTCGCATGCCGAGCACATCCAGATCTACGAGGCGCTGCTGCGCCGCGACGGCAATCTCGCCCAGGCGCTGATGAGTGCCCATCTGCAAGGCGCGGAAAGTTACTGGAAAGGCCTGATCGAAGGCGGCGGGGCAGAACCTTACAGCCCAGCACTCGAACAGGTCTGATATGCCCAAAATCCTGTCGACGCACACGCTGCACCCGCGCGCCTCCGCCATGTTGACTGGTGCCGGCGAACTCGTTGTCGCTTCCGCCCTCGATGCGGACACGCTGGCGACTGAGGCGAGGGACGCCGATATCATCATCGTTCGCGCCGCGCTGCCATCAGCGCTGTTCGAAGGTGCTACGAAGCTCCGGGCTGCAATCCGCCATGGCGCCGGGCTCGACATGGTTCCGATGGAAGCGGCCACTGCAGCCGGCGTGCTGGTGGCAAACGTGCCGGCGGTCAATGCACGGTCGGTCGCCGAATACGTGATGTTCGCGACCCTGGCGCTGCTTCGGCGTTTCCGCATGGTGGACCGCGACTTGCGGGCGAAGGGCTGGCTGGCCGGCCGCGACCACACCATTCTCGCCAGCGAGCTCGCCGGGAAGACGATCGGCATTGTCGGCTTCGGCGCCATCGGACAGGCAGTCGGCCATATCGCAGCACATGGTTTCGACCTGAACGTGGTAGCGACGACGCGCAGCATGAGGCCGGCGCCCGATAGGGTCGGCTTCCTGTCGATCGACGCACTGATCGAGCAGAGCGATATCATCGTTCTGTGCTGCCCGCTGACACCGGAGACGCGCGGCCTGATCAACCGCGAGCGCATCGGTCGAATGAAGCCGCATGCGCTGCTGATCAATATTTCGCGCGGGCCGGTGATCGACGACGACGCGCTGATCGAAGCGCTTCAAAAGGGTGGTATCGGCGGTGCCGGGCTCGATGTTTTTGTGACGCAGCCGCTGCCTTCAGATCATCCCTATTTCGGCTTCGACAATGTCATCCTCACACCGCACATGGCCGGCATCACCGAACAATCGATGATGCGCATGGGCGTCGGTTCGGCTGATGAAGCCTTGCTGGTGCTGGCCAACAAGTTGCCGGTCAATCTGCGCAATCCCGAAGTGGTCGAGCACTACCGGCGGCGGTTTCCGGCCGATATCTGAGCACCTCAACGGCTAATGCATGTCGCGCAAAAGTGCGCAGCGGTTTGCGATAACGACATGCATAGAAACAAGCGTCGCATGAACCCGTTCAGACGCGACGCGCTTTAAGCAGTGCCTCGACTTCCGCCGCGATGCGCAGGAGACGGTGGTCGTGGCCGTGGCGCGCCACCAGCATCAGCCCGGCCGGGCGCGCCATTCCCGGCATCGGCAGCGAGATCGCGCAGAGGTCGAACTGGTTGGCGACCTGCGTGTTGCGCAACAGAAGGCCTTCGGTGCGCTCACATAGAGCTTCGTCGCTGGTCATAGACACGATGGTCGGCGCGGTGACCGGTGTGGTCGGCAGGGCCAGCACATCGACGGACGCCAGCCGCTCGTCCATGGCGGCGACAAGCGCCGTGCGGCGGCGGATTACCCTTATATAGGCCGTGGCCGGAACGGCGGCGGCGCGCGACAACGGCTCGCCCACCCGCGGATCGACCGGCGTCGTCGCACCTGTCGCCAGCCAATCTGCATGGACCGCGGCGCCCTCCATTGCCGCGATCGAGGCCTGCTTGGTTACCCCTCGCAAATCGGCAAGGAGGTCATCGATGGACAGATCGGCGAGGTATGCACCCGCAAGCTCTACCTTGCGAACACATCGCTCGAACGCCGCCGAGACCTCTTTTTCCGTATCCTCGAAGAGCGCGCCGCGCGGAATGCCGATGCGCAGTCCGGCAAACGGAAGCGGAACCAGAGCCATAGTCTCCTCGCCCGCCATCACAGCGTCGGCTGCGGCACATTCGGCGACGGTGCGGGCAAGCGGGCCAATAGAGTCCAGCGTGGCCGACAGCGGGAGAACGCCATCACGCGGCACCCGGCGTGCCGTCGGCTTGAACCCGACGACACCGTTCAGCGATGCCGGAATGCGCACCGAACCGCCGGTGTCAGAACCGATCGAGATCTCGCTCGTGCCTTCGGCAACGGAAACACCGGCGCCGGAGGATGAGCCACCCGCAATCCGGCTGGCGTCGGTCGCATTGCCGGGCGTGCCGTAATGCGGGTTGACGCCGATTGCGGTAAAGGCGAATTCGGTCATATTGGTCTTGCCGAAGATGATAGCGCCCGCCTGCCGCAATCGTTGCACGATGACGGCATCCCGGATCGCCGGCGCCGCGGTGCTGAGCAACAATGATCCGGCCGTGGTCGGCTCGCCGGCGACATCGAACAGGTCTTTGATCGACAGAATTGTTCCGTCGAGCGGCCCGAGCGTCACGCCTGCTCTGCGCCGACCATCGGCGGCATCGGCTGCTGCCCGTGCGGCTTCCGGATAGAGCTTTACGAATACGGTTTCATTGTCCGCGCGGACGGCGAGACGCGAAAGGACGACTTCGAGGCTGTCGCGGAACGATTGCATTTTCGGTGTCGGACTCCGGACGCCTGCAACGTCTTACAGGCGACAGGTGGTGCGTGGCCTGCAGAGACATAACCCGGCATAAGCACTTTTTCACCCCTGTCGAACCGAAGGAAGGAGGCGACCTGATGCTCTACAAAGGCAACTGCCACTGCGGCAAGATCGCCTTCGAGGTCGAGGGCAATCTGACCGGAGCCGTGCGATGCAATTGCTCGATCTGCTCGCGCAAAGGCGCGCTGCTATGGGCCGTGCCGCAC
>NZ_RZSX01000284.1:0-6945 GCF_004023105.1 Mesorhizobium sp. M5C.F.Ca.IN.020.32.2.1
CCCGGCAGGTATCGATGCGGTCGGGCCGGATCGAGGACGCGCCAGAACCAGCTCTAAAGCCCGGTAAGGTGCCGGCCTGATGCCGGTGTCGCGCACGCTGAAGCTCGCCTTCCGCTTCTCGCTGCGCGAGATGCGCGGCGGGCTGTCCGGCTTCCTAATCTTCCTTGCCTGCATTGCGCTGGGTGTCGCGGCGATCGGCGGCGTCAACTCGGTGGCCCGGGCGATTACCGCCGGTGTCGCCAATGAAGGCCAGTCGCTGCTTGGCGGCGATCTTCGTTTCCAGCTCAATCAGCGCGCCACGACGCAAGCCGAGCATTTCTTTCTTAACGGGCTGGGCACGGTCTCGCACAGTGCCAACATGCGCTCGATGGCGCGGCTCGAGGACGGTTCCGACCAGGCGCTGGTCGAGGCCAAGGCGGTCGATGGAGCCTATCCGCTCTATGGCGCGCTGGTCACCGAGCCGGCGCTTTCGAAGCAGGAATTGTTCGGCGAAAAATCCGGTGTTTTCGGCGCCGCCGCACCCGACCTTTTGTTCGAGCGGCTGAACCTTGCGATCGGCGACCGGCTGAAGCTGGGCAGCGCCATCTTCGAACTGCGCGCCAGGCTCGTCAACGAGCCGGACGCGGTGTCCGACGGCTTCGGCTTTGCGCCGCGGCTGTTGATCTCGACGGACGGGCTTGCCGCTTCCGGTTTGATCCAGCCGGGCAGCCTGGTCGAGAACGCCTACAAGGTCCGCCTCCCCGGCGGCACCGGAGAGGCTCGCATAAAAGCCATTCAGGATCAGGCGGCGGAGGATTTTCCCGAGTCCGGCTGGTCGATCCGCACGCGCAGCAACGCAGCACCGGCGTTGTCTTCCAACATCGAACGGTTTTCGCAGTTCCTGACGCTGGTCGGGCTGACGGCGCTGGTGGTCGGCGGCGTTGGCGTCGCCAATGCGGTGCGCGCCTATCTCGACGGCAAGCGCGGCGTCATCGCCACCTTCAAGAGCCTGGGGGCTTCGGGCGGTTTCGTCTTTGCCGTCTACCTCGTGCAGATCCTGATGAACGCCGCGCTCGGCATCACGCTCGGCGTTGTGCTTGGCGCGCTGATGCCGTTTGCGGCGAGCGCGGTTCTCCAGTCGGTTATTCCGGTGCCGGCGGAAGGTGGGTTCTATCCCGGCGCGCTCGGCATGGCGGCGCTGTTCGGGCTGCTGGTGACGCTGGCTTTCGCCTTGCTGCCGCTCGGCCGTGCGCGCGACGTGCCGGCGACGTCGTTGTTTCGCGAAATGGGTTTTGAGGGCCGCGGTTTTCCGCGCCCGCTCTACACGGCGGCGGCGCTCGGCATCGCGCTGCTCCTGGCGGCGCTGGCCATTCTGTTTTCCGGCGACCGCTATATCGCCTCGATCTTCGTCGGCGCCACCATTTTCGCTTTCCTGGTGCTGCGCGTCGTCGGCGCGCTGGTCCAGTGGGCCGCCAAAAGAAGCCCGCGCGTTGGCTCGACGGCGCTTAGGCTCGCTGTCGGCAATATCCATCGGCCAGGTGCTTTGACGCCGTCAGTGGTGCTGTCGCTGGGACTGGGATTGACGCTTCTGGTGACGCTGGCTCTGATCGACGGCAACCTCAGGGGGCAGATTTCCGGCAGCCTGCCGGAACGGGCGCCGAACTTCTTCTTCGTCGATATCCAGAGCAGCGATGTCGATGCGTTCTCTGTGCTGGTCAGCAGGCAAGCGCCGCAGGGCACGCTGGTCAAGGTGCCGATGCTGCGCGGCCGGGTGATGGCGCTGAACGGCGTCGACGTCGATAAGGTCAAAGTTCCGGCGGAGGGAGCCTGGGTGCTGCGCGGCGATCGCGGGCTGACCTACGAGGCCAGCATTCCCGCGAATGCGACGCTGACCGAAGGCACATGGTGGCCGCACGATTATGCCGGCGAGCCGCTGGTGTCGTTTTCGGCCGAGGAAGGCAAAGAGATCGGGCTGAAACTCGGCGACACCATCACCGTCAACGTGCTTGGCCGCAACGTGACGGCGAAGATCGCCAATTTCCGCCAGGTCGAGTGGGAGACGATGGGCATCAACTTCGTCATGGTGTTCTCGCCCAGCACATTTGCCGGCGCGCCGCATAGCTGGCTGGCGACGCTGACCGAAAAGGGCGCGTCGCCGGCCGACGATGCCCGTCTTCTCAACGCGGTCACCCGTGCTTTTCCCGCGGTGACGACAGTCAGGGTCAAGGACGCGCTCGACATAGTCAACCGGCTGGTGGCGCAACTCGGCACCGCAATCAGGGCCGCGGCCGGCGTGGCGCTGATCGCCTCGGTGCTGGTGCTGGCCGGCGCGCTGGCCGCCGGCAACCGCGCCCGCATCCACGATGCGGTGGTGCTGAAGACGCTGGGCGCCACCAGGAAGACGCTGATCGCGGCCTTTTCGCTGGAATACATGCTGATCGGCCTCGCCACCGCGATCTTCGCGCTGGCGGCAGGCGGGATTGCGGCGTGGTTCGTTGTCGCGCGCGTCATGACGCTGCCGTCGCATTTCATGCCTGATGTGGCGGTGGCGACCATCGTCTTTGCGCTAGTGGTCACGGTCGGGATCGGCCTCGCCGGCACCTGGCGGGTGCTGGGCCACAAGGCGGCGCCGGTGCTGCGCAATCTCTGATCTGCAGCATATACAGGCTCAACGCGACCAGGATTCGGTTAAATCTTGTTAATGTTGGCTTCGGAAGGCCGATAAATGCAGATTTCGGGTCTTCACGAAGCATTACGTTCGGTTACGGTCTTGTTCTTGACGCCAATAACCATCATATTTCGCAGCAGGCATGCTGGAGCCCCGCCAGCGGCGCCGCGGTCCAAATGACCGGACACCGGACGGGGCAGAAGCAATATGAGGATTTCAATGGCTGAACCCGTTCGCAATTATCAGACGCGTGCCGTGCCCGGCGCCGGCGTCGATGCTGCTATCGACCAGGGCCTGCGCGCCTATATGATCAAGGTCTACAATCTGATGGGGCTTGGCCTCCTCATCACCGGCCTCGCCGCGGTCGGAACGATCATGCTGGCCACCACCACCGATCCGGCTTCGGCGGTCGCCACCCTGCCGAACGGCGACATGCTGACCTCCTTCGGCTACGCGATCTTCGGCTCGCCGCTGAAATGGCTGGTGATCTTTGCCCCGCTCGCCGCCGTGCTGTTCCTATCGTTCCGCGTCCAGTCGATGAGCGTTTCTGCCGCGCAGACGACGTTCTGGGTCTATGCCGGCCTGGTCGGCCTGTCGCTGTCGTCGATCTTCTTGGTCTACACGACGGCCAGCATTTCGCAGACCTTCTTCGCCACCGCAGCGGCTTTCGGTGCGCTGTCGCTTTACGGCTACACGACCAAGCGCGATCTGACCGCGTTCGGCTCGTTCCTGGTGATGGGCGTGTTCGGCCTGATCATCGCGATGGTGATCAACATCTTCCTGCAGTCGTCGGCCCTGTCCTTCGCCGTTTCGGCGCTCGGCGTGCTGATCTTTTCGGGCCTCACCGCCTATGACACGCAGAAGATCAAGGAGATGTATTTCGAGGGCGACGCCACCGACGTTGCCGGCCGCAAGGCGATCATGGGCGCTCTGACGCTCTATCTCGACTTCATCAACCTGTTCATGTTCCTGCTGCAGTTCATGGGCGACCGCCGATAACAGGCTTTTGTTTTGAACCATGATCTTCCGAAAACCGGGGAATCATAGTCTGACTGGACTAGCGAGTTTGATAAGGGCGGCCCCACGGCCGCCCTTTTCTTTTGTCCCGGTCTTTGATGAAAATGGCGGGCAGATGATAGACGTGCATAAATTATGACCAGCATCACCATACGGGCGGCTACGCCGGCGGACCTCGACCGGATCACCCATATCTATGCCGACGCGGTGACCCATGGCACGGCGAGCTACGAGCTGGAGCCGCCGAGCCGCGCCGAAATGGGCCAGCGCTTCGAGAGTTTGATAGCGGGGGGCTTCCCCTATCTGGTGGCGGAAAAAGACGGCATTGTGCTCGGCTATGCCTATGCTGGCGCCTTCCGACCACGCCCTGCGTATCGCTTCGTCGTCGAGGATTCTGTCTATCTCGCGCCGGAGGCCAAGGGCCATGGCATCGGGTTCAAGCTCATGCAAAGGCTGATCGAGGCGGCCGAGGCAGCGGGCTTCCGCCAGATCATCGCGGTGATCGGCGACGGTCGGCCGGACAGTGCCTCGGTGCGGCTGCATGAAAAGCTCGGCTTCCGCCATTCGGGCCGCCTGGAAGGCTCCGGCTACAAGCACGGACGCTGGCTTGACACGGTGTTCATGCAACTGCCGATCAATGATGGAGCTCTGGTTCCGCCCGATCCCAACTCGTTGCCGGAACAGAAATTCCGCCAGCAAAATAAGTAGTTAGGCCTCGACCAGCTTCAGCGTGCGGTCGAAGACGCCAAGCACGCGGCCAAGTTCCTGGCCGCGCTTGAGGATGCGGCCGCCGGTGGCAATGACGGCGAATGCGCCTTGCCGGCGCGCCAGCTTGGGATCCTTGACGATCTGGAATAGCGGTACCTCGCTGGTGCGACGGAACACGGAAAAGACGGCGCGGTCGGTGAGATGGTCGATGGCGTAGTCACGCCATTCATTGGCGGCGACCATACGCCCGTAAAGCCTCAGGATCTGGTCCAATTCACGCCGGTCGAACCGCACCGGCTCGAGGCGTTCGCGTCTTGCCTCATGCAGCGGGATCAGTATTGCGGATGCGTCCCCATCCTCCGTCCCGCTGCCGTGATCAGTCATGCCTCGATCCCTTCGAATGAATCTTACGCCAACCAAAGTTTGCGCTTTCGCCGTGGAATTGCAAGCCCAGCCGGACAAAGGCGGCGGCGCACCGTTTCCGCAGTGTCCAGTCACGTTTATAAAAACGCCCGTTGGAATTGGTGATGCTTCGCCACAATCCTGCCATCTTTTATCCGCGCTCATGCCCCAATGTCCGACGAATTTACGGGTGTTGCCTGAGACGGTTCGGTCCGGCACTGGCTCGTAAACCCCAAGCCCCCCGCCCACGGGTCTGCGTCGGATCGAACCAACCTCGGTTTTTCCCTGTGAAAAATCGGGTGCGACGATCCCAAAACCTAATAGACCGGCGTCAGAAGCAAGCTGACGCCGGTTTTTTCTGCCTGGATGGAAGTGGACGGCTAGAGCGCTTTGCGTTTTGGTGGACCCAAAACCGCGCTCTCTTTATTATTGACGCATTTTGTCGGACGCCAAACGAAGACGTTTGGCTGCAAAATGCTAAGGGCGAGAATGCGCGGGCTTGTGGATTAAGGCGGCGCCCAGAATGGGACCCGGCAGGCCGTCCTTGCCCACCGATTGCAGCAGCACGGCGCAGCCCCCTTTCTTGGAAATCACGCTCATCGGCAATTCGTAGCGCTGCGCCTTGCCGTGCCACATACCGGCGGTCTGGATGCCGGAGACGGCGTTCCAATAAGTCATGCTACGGCCGGTGTTTTCGCCTTTGCCGATCTTGATCGTCTGCGGCGGGTCGAAATAAACGATGACGACATGGGCATCGCTGGGGCCGGTCCCGGCATCGCCGGCGTCGATCGTGACGCGGTCATTGGTCCGGCTGACCTTGACGCTGACCCGCATGCCTTCGCCCGATCTTTCCATGCGGGCGAGCGCGCCGTCGACTTCCTTGCGGTTGGCGCCGCTGACATGGCTGCGGCCATTGATGACGGCCTGCGGCGTATAGACCGAGCGGCTGCCGAAGGCGCGCATATACTCATATTGCCGCTCGGTGTTCTCCTTGCGGCTCAGCGTGTCCTTCCAACCGAGATAATCCCAGTAGTCGACATGATAGGCGAGCGCGACGATGTTCTCCTTGGTGGCAAGCTCGGCGAAGAATTCATCGGCGGGCAGGCAGGAATTGCAGCCCTGGCTGGTGAAGAGCTCGACCACGCCCAAGGGGTGGTCGATCGAGGCTTTGTCAGCCTGGGGTTTGTCGGCCTCGCCGGCGATCGCATTGCCGGCAAGTCCAGCGCCGGCAAACACCGAGAGGGCCAGCGCCAATGCCGCAAGCCGCAATGGTCTTCGAGGTGTCATAGCCGTTTCGACTCCCGCCGGTGATGGCCGGCTTTATTCTGATTGGCGAAATATGTGGCAGAAGCGGCAGTCAACGGGAAGTCACGTTGCGGTGAAATTTTACCGTTGTAACCAACTGCAAGGGCGCAATAGGACGGGCTACACTTCTGAGTAGATATAGATTCGGGCAACAATCAGCATGTGGCAAACTCTCCTGACGCCGGTCGACCTGTACTGCGAGCGGGTCGGGCCGGAGCTCTGGGCCGAGCCGGTCAACGCACTGACCAATCTGGCTTTTCTTGTCGCCGGGCTGTGGGGTGTCCGAGAGGTGCGCCGGCGTGGCACCGGCATCTTCGCCGAAGTGCTGGCCTGGTGGGTGGTGGCGATCGGCGTCGGCTCGGCGCTGTTCCACACCTTTGCCAACCATGGCACGGTCTGGGCCGACGTGCTGCCGATCGCCGGGTTCACGCTGGCCTACACGCTGTTCAACCTGCGCCGTTTCCTCGGCATGAAATGGGGCAAGGCGATCGCCATCTTCGTCGCCTTCTATGCCGTCACCGGGTTATTGACCTGGGCCGTGCCGGACTGGCTGCGCCAGGCATCGAACGGCACGACCGGCTATCTGCCGCCCTTCCTGGCGCTTGCCTTCTTCGGCGTCTTAGTGGCGGCGGGCGGCAACCGCGCCGGCTGGTACAATCTGGCAGGCTCGGCGATCTTCGTCGTGTCGGTCATCTTCAGGATGATCGATCCGCTGGTCTGCGGCAGCTTCCCGCTCGGGACGCATTTCCTGTGGCACATCCTCAACGGGCTGATGCTCGGTGTGCTGCTGGCGGCGGCGGCGCGCTTCGGGGCGCCAAAGGAATAGGGGAATAGGGGAATAGGGGAATAGGGGAATAGGGGAATAG
>NZ_RZSX01000285.1:0-6926 GCF_004023105.1 Mesorhizobium sp. M5C.F.Ca.IN.020.32.2.1
GTCCTTGGAGAGAGCATGGAGACCGCTCGCCAAGTGCGGTCTTTCAGCCAAGCAGGACGCCGGGATGAAACGGCCTGCAAAGATGCTGCGCCCTTATGCCGGATCGAGATCGTGCCAGCGGGTCGGGCGCCAGAGCAGACATCCGGCATGGTGCGATCTATGAAAGCAGGGCTCGCCAGCGGGAATTTGATACGCGAAGGGGCCAAAGCAAGGCTGGATGAGAAGCCGGTGCTACCTGCAGGTCCAGTGTCATGTGGCGGCGCTCGGGAAACCGCTACGCAACGTGACGCGCTCTTATGAGGCGAACAGACCGGCCCCAAAACCGATCGACCGGTGGTCGGCGCGAAACGCGTCATGCCTGTCCGAAAGCTGACAGTGGCAGAAGACGCATGTCGGGTTCCGCACAATTGACCATGCTGGATTTGTGAGGTTTTCAGGGAGAGCCATGCGTTCACTACCCAGTGAGCTTTGGCACGGCATTTGCACTTGAGATGTGGCAACACGGATCGAAGGTTGACTGCATGCACAAGCGCGAGATGAGCAATGCTCTCCTTTCCTGGAGGCTTGGCAGCAGATTCGATTGTGACGTTGCGAGGAGCTTCAGCCGCTCGCGGCGGAAGTGATCTCAAATCTGAAGGCACCGTTGGGGCCGCAGCCATCAAACACATCTTTCTCTTTTTCGCAGCTCGTCATCAACGCGATGCGGACTTCTTCGCGTCGACGGCGGCCGAAGGTGGAGAAGGGCTCGACTTGCAAAAAGGAGTTGTCAATGACGTCTTACGTTCGCACCAACAGCCCGGCGCAGGTGCGCTCACTGTCCACCTTTGGCAAGCATCTGCAAAGGAGCGTGCTGACGGCGACGCTGCTTGCCGCGGCTTCGACGGGAAGTGAAGCGCAGCCCTATGTTCGTGCTGACGGCAGCACGACTGACGACTTGGAAGCGGCGCGCGCAAGTTGGCGTCATGACGCCGAATTCAATGGAAATGTGGGGCTCGCAGCCATCAACGCGGATGCGCGTATGCGTTGGGTTCCACCGGGGAGGGGGCCAGAGCTCCTCGCCTGCCCTCGTCCGTCTTGACGAGTGCCCGCTTACAGCCTACCTCACTATCGCGTTAGCACTCGTCCATCGCGAGTGCTAACAAAAACCCCTCAACATCCGCACCAGGGAAAAATCCGAAAATGGCAAAGTCGAAGTTCCGCCCGCTGCATGACCGCGTGGTCGTTCGCCGGGTCGAATCCGAATCCAAGACCGCTGGCGGGATCATCATCCCGGATACGGCAAAGGAAAAGCCGCAGGAAGGCGAGATCATCGCCGTTGGTTCCGGCGCCCGTGACGAAGCCGGCAAGCTCGTCCCACTGGACGTCAAGGCCGGCGATCGCATCCTGTTCGGCAAGTGGTCGGGCACCGAAGTCAAGCTCAATGGCGAAGACCTTCTGATCATGAAGGAATCCGACATCATGGGCATCATCGGCTCATATCAGGCCCTTTCGTCAACTGAATTCCCGGGCTCGATTGAAGCCCCTGCCAGGAGCTAAAAATGGCTGCCAAAGACGTAAAATTCTCCCGTGATGCCCGCGAGCGCATGCTGCGCGGCGTCAACATCCTCGCCGACGCGGTGAAGGTCACGCTCGGCCCCAAGGGCCGCAACGTCGTCATCGACAAGTCGTTCGGCGCCCCGCGCATCACCAAGGACGGCGTCACCGTCGCCAAGGAAATCGAGCTTGAGGACAAGTTCGAGAACATGGGCGCGCAGATGGTCCGCGAAGTTGCTTCGAAGACCAACGACATCGCCGGCGACGGCACCACGACCGCGACCGTTCTGGCGCAGTCGATCGTCCAGGAAGGCCACAAGGCGGTTGCCGCCGGCATGAACCCGATGGACCTGAAGCGCGGCATCGATCTCGCGGTTAGCGACGTCGTCGCGACGCTGATCAAGAACGCCAAGAAGATCAAGACCTCGGAAGAGGTTGCCCAGGTCGGCACCATCGCCGGCAATGGCGATGCTTCGGTCGGCTCGATGATCGCCGAAGCGATGCAGAAGGTCGGCAACGAGGGTGTCATCACGGTCGAGGAAGCCAAGACCGCCGAGACCGAACTCGAAGTCGTCGAAGGCATGCAGTTCGACCGCGGCTATCTCTCGCCCTATTTCGTCACCAACGCCGACAAGATGGTTGCGGATCTGGAAGACGCCTACATCCTTCTCCACGAGAAGAAGCTCTCCAACCTGCAGGCCATGCTGCCAATCCTCGAGGCTGTCGTGCAGACCTCGAAGCCGCTGGTCATCATCTCGGAAGACGTCGAAGGCGAGGCTCTGGCCACGCTCGTCGTCAACAAGCTGCGTGGCGGCCTGAAGATCGCCGCCGTCAAGGCGCCGGGCTTCGGTGATCGCCGCAAGGCCATGCTGGAAGACATCGCCATCCTCACCGGTGGCCAGGTCATTTCCGAAGACCTCGGCATCAAGCTCGAGAATGTTGGCCTCAACATGCTCGGCCGCGCCAAGAAGGTGTCGATCTCCAAGGAGAACACCACCATCGTCGATGGTGCCGGCAAGAAGGCCGAGATCCAGGGCCGCGTCGCCCAGATCAAGCAGCAGATCGAGGAGACCACCTCGGACTACGACAAGGAGAAGCTGCAGGAACGTCTCGCCAAGCTGGCGGGCGGCGTTGCCGTCATCCGCGTCGGCGGTGCGACCGAGATCGAAGTCAAGGAAAAGAAGGACCGCGTCGATGACGCCCTCAACGCGACCCGTGCGGCCGTCGAAGAAGGCATCGTTCCCGGCGGCGGCGTCGCACTCCTGCGCGCTTCGCTGAGCATCAAGGCTGTCGGCGCCAACTCCGACCAGACCGCCGGCATCGCCATCGTGCGTCGCGCGCTGCAGGCTCCGGCCCGCCAGATCGCGGCCAACGCCGGTGCGGAAGCATCGATCGTTGCCGGCAAGATCCTTGAGAACAAGGGCGCGACCTTCGGCTACAACGCCCAGACCGGCGAATATGGCGACATGATCGCCATGGGCATCGTCGATCCGGTCAAGGTTGTCCGCACCGCTCTCCAGGACGCGGCCTCGGTGGCCGGCCTGCTGGTCACCACCGAAGCCATGATCGCGGAGGCTCCGAAGAAGGAGTCGGCTGGCGGCGGCGGCATGCCTGGCGGCATGGGTGGCGGCGGCATGGGCGGCATGGGCGGCATGGGCGGTATGGATTTCTAATCCAGCTCTGGCAGCTTTCGCAACGAGGGGCGGCAGCAATGCCGCCCTTTTTTTGCGAACCTCGATCCGATAAACGATCGGCGCCAACGCCGGCCATGTTAGCGCAACCTCAAAAGAACTGTCGAGTTGGTTGCGCGGCTTTTGCGTCATCAGAGGCGCAAGGCGGCCGCGTGTGATGATTGCGCGCTTCCATAGGCGGTTTCGGCATGTGCCTCGCCTTCGACATCGGCATTGCGGCCAAGCAGGAAATCGGCGGCTTTCGAGGCATGGCTTGCGGCGCGGAAGATGGCGCGGTTGTCCTCGCGCAAAACCGTCAGCCATGAGCCGATGTAGTCGGCATGGCGCACGGTCGGCTCGATGCCGAGACTGCTGCAGATGAAGGCTGATGCGATTTCGGCGACCAGTTCCTCGCGCGCATAGGTGTTGGACCCGAAGGAGCCGGACAGGTCGCGCGCGAGTCGCGTCGGGTGGCCGGTCCAGTGGCCAAGCTCGTGAAAGCAGGTCCGGTAATAGTCGATCTGGTGGAAGAAAGCCGGCTGCGGCGGCACCTGTATGGTGTCGCTGCCGGGCATGTAGAAGGCGCGCTCGCCGCCGATGCGAAAATCAGCGCCGGTTGCATGAATGAGCGCCTCGGCCTGCGGGACCATCTCGCGCTCAGGCAGAGGCTCGCCGGCGGCATAAAGATGTTCGGGCAGATTATCGCACTGCGCGACATTGAAGACGGTAAAGCGCTTCAGGAAGGGCACCGCCTGCGGTTCGTCGCCATCGGTGTCGGCGCGTTGCTTTTCGTTCTTGGGAACAAAGCGGTCAGCGTGAACGATGGTGGTGCCGTGCTCACCCTTCCTGACATTGCCACCTAGGGAAAGCGCCTGCCGGAAGGTGAGCCAGTTCTGGCTGGGGAAACCGCGATCGATGACCCCGCCCCACAGGATCAGGATATTGATGCCGGAATATCGGCGCTGGGTGGCCGCATTCCGCGGCAGGCCGAGGCCTGTCCTTGCCCTGCCCCACGGCTTGACCCATGGCACGGTGCCGCGCTCCAGTTCGGCAATGATGCGGTCGGTGATTTCCTGATAAAGGCTGGCGCCGGTGCGCCCGCCACTCTCTGCGCCAGCCTGTCGGCTGCCGCAACGTTTGTTGTTTGCACGCATCGTGATGTCCTCCGCTCTTCAATCGCGCCCTCCCCGGAAGCGGGGTGGGCGGCGAAAGCGACCGGAAAGGCCCGACGTCGGAGGCGGACTGCATCCGCAGGACCGGAACGGAGTGGAGGACCCGAAGCGAAAGCGAAGGGTTGCGGGACGCCGCGGCGGGCCTAGAAGGGAGTGCTGCCCGCCCTGCGCCACCGGGGAAGGCCACGATAAAAACGACGCCGGCCGACAGGCCGGCGACCGTCAGCAGCCGAAGGCTGCCCCGCGCCAGGGGGCGAAGCCGCAGGGCCAAGACCGCCTGAGCCTGGCGAAGATAAGCGGGCTCGGTTCACGAGCACCCGGCCAGCGCCTTCAGGCGCGGGCGCTCAGGATTGTTGTTGGCGCCCACGGCAGCTGGATGACCGCAACAAGATGCCGAGGAGCAACAGCAAAGCCAGCTGCCACAAACGGCACGCTCCGGCAACAACAGCGTGGCCGATCTACAGATGCTGCCCCGCACGAGAGCCTGCACGCTTTGAGCGCGCATCGGCGAGCAAGCGTTGCAAGCTGGCCATGTCGACCAGGTGGGCGATCACTATATCGCCGACCACCAACGCGGGCGTACGGTCGATGTGCAGACCTTTCGCGAGTGCGCGGACGCGCGCAAGTTCATCTGCGATGGCCGGATCTTGCATTCCCGCTTGAGCTGCTCCACGTCAAGGCCCACACGCGCTGCGATCTTGAGAGTGATCCTTTCAATGATCCAACTGGGGGAAGTCATAAGGGCGCGGTGGAATTCGTCGAACTTTCCCTGTTTTCTCGAGGCGAGTGCGATTGGGAATCCGGTCCCAGGACCGGGAACCGTCTGATCACAAGCTTCAGATTGGGATCATTCTTGAAGGCTTTTTGGTAGTTGAGATCTGCCAGTCTGCAATGCGGACAGTTGTGGTAGTCATTGAATATGACCAGAACGGCATCGCCTTGCGGGTTGCCGGCGATTGGCGAAGGGGGTCGTTGTCGAATGCGCCGCTCCACTTTTGCCTGTCGATCGACCACGCCTGCCGGTGCAGGTTCGCGCTATATTGGCTCGCCAGCACGGCGAGGAGTAAAAGAAGAGCTGCGACAGTGATGGCAGTCGGCTTAGACATGAGTCTCCAATCCATGGACGGCGTGGCAGCAACGGCCCGCCTTTTGGTGTAAAATGCTTTTGATCGAGCCCCGCACTTGCCACAGGGCGCAGTCGCGAGGGCGCACAGCTATAGATGCCGGTGCGCTCTGGCGGTTTCTGGAAAGATGGCCTTGCGCCATCGGGCCCACCCCACCCAGCTGAGCGTCGTTCGCGCGGGCCGGGCAACCGCGACCGCCATTCACCACGCCGGGCGACTGACCGTCCGCCCGGCAGAGCGCTGAAGGGTCCCCGGACCTTCCGGGTTGCCGGCGATTTGGCGAAGCGGGGTCGTTGACGAGTGCGCCGCTCCACTTTTGACTGTCCATTGGCACGACTGCATGGGCGGGGGCGGCCTTTCCCGCGGCGGGTGCGCGCTATTATGGCTCGCCAGCACGGAAAGCAGCACGGCGAGGAGAAAAAGGAGAACCGCGAGAGTGGTGGCCGTTGTCTTAGACATGAGGCTCCAATCCATGGACGGCGTGGCAGCAACGGCCCGCCTTTTCGGTGTAAAATGGGTCGCTTTTGATCGTGCCCCGCAGTTGCTACAGGCGCACAGGTGCGGGTGCGATCTGGCGGTTTCTCAAATACGGCTTTGCGCCATCGGGCCCACCCCAATAGCTGAGCGTCGTTCGCGCGGGGAACTGCGTTCACCACGCCGGGCGACTTGACCGTCCACCGCCAGAGCGCTGAACGGTCCGCTAGTGAGGCGCTCCCCGAATCGTCGTTTATCCCGCTCGCCCCAGACCGGGCGACAGCCAGCGTTGCCGCTACGCTGCGGAGAAATATCGTCAGCGCGTGGCATTCGGACATAAGCTGATCGACGCCAAGAATAAGACCCACGGAGGTGACCGGTGCGGCCGGAACAAGAAAGAGCGTTGCAGCCATTGTGACGAGGCCTGCACCGGTAATGCGGGTTGTTCCGTTCGAAGGGAACAATGCGACGAACAGCATGAGGATCCGGCAGCCGATCGGCAGATCAGTTTTCGTCGTCTGGGCGATGAAGAGGGCGGCGAGCATCATATTCGTGCCGTCCAGATTGAATGGAATGAGACCCACGACCGAATGCGTGGCGCCGGCCTTTTCCATCTTCTCCATGAGCGAGGGCAGCGCGGCCTCCGAGGAGGACGTTGCGAGCAGCAGCTCGTCCTTGATGTATCGGACGAGAGAGAAGATCGAGCGGCCGTTGTAGCGGCAGACCGCGCCGAACAGGACCGAGAAGAACAAGACTTGCAGGATGTCGCCTTCCGCGAAGGCACTGGCAATGGTTGATGGGATGATGTTCATCAGGAAGCTGGTCACGGACTGCTCGTGAGCCGTGGCCACATAGCCCTTAACGGCTTGGACATCGAGCGAGGCCGGATCGATGTTGAGGCCGGCGCCAGGCTGAACGATATTCGCGACAATCAGTCCGACAACGAGTGCAAG
>NZ_RZSX01000286.1:0-6909 GCF_004023105.1 Mesorhizobium sp. M5C.F.Ca.IN.020.32.2.1
GGCTATGCGATGGCCGCCGCAAGCCTGAAGGCGAAGGTGCCGGTCTGACGACGGCTTGCGGAAATCGATTTTCCGCAATATGCCTCGGGGTTCTTGGGGAACCAGGTGAGCCTCGCCATGGGAGCGGACGGCCTGTCCGAATTGACGGAAAGCAGATTTTTGGACGCCTCACGATCGACATATGACCGTCTTCTGAACCGGATTTCGACGCGCGCCGCGCAAGTCGGCGTGATTGGACTGGGCTATGTCGGGTTGCCGCTGGCGGTTGCGATCGCACGCGCCGGCTTCCCGGTTTCCGGCTTCGACATCGAAGCCCAGAAGGTCGAGAACCTGAACAACGGCCAATCCTACATTGAGGCGGTGGCATCGACAGCCCTTGCCGGCCAGGTGGCGAACGGACGGTTCCGCGCCACTGCGGATTTTGCCGAACTGGCCGGCTGCGATGTCATCATCATCTGCGTTCCGACACCGCTGACGAAAAACCGTGAGCCGGACCTCTCCTTTGTCAGGAACACGGCAGGCACCATCGCGAAGCATCTGCGTCTCGGCCAACTGATCGTGCTGGAATCGACCACCTATCCCGGCACCACCGACGACGTGATCAAGCCCATACTGGAAGAAACCGGCTTGCAGTCGAAGATAGACTTCTTCCTCGGCTTCTCGCCCGAACGCGAGGATCCCGGCAATCGTAGCTTTGAAGTCGCGACGATCCCCAAGATCGTGGCAGGCGACGGCATTGAAGCGGCGACGCTCGTGCAGGCTTTCTATCAGGGCGTGGTCAAGACCGTCGTTCCGGTTTCCACCACGGCGACCGCCGAGGCGGTCAAGCTGACGGAAAACATCTTCCGCTCGGTCAACATAGCCCTGGTCAACGAGTTGAAGGTCGTGCTCGGTGCGATGGGCATCGACATCTGGGAGGTGATCGAGGCGGCAAAGAGCAAGCCCTTCGGCTACATGCCTTTCTATCCTGGCCCCGGACTTGGCGGGCACTGCGTTCCGATCGATCCCTTCTACTTGACGTGGAAAGCGCGCGAATACGAACTGCCGACCCGCTTCATCGAACTGGCGGCAGAGATCAACACGGCCATGCCGCGTCATGTGGTCGATGAACTGGCGAAGGCGCTGGACCGGCGCTGCGGCAAGGCGCTCAGCCGCTCGCGCATTCTCATCATCGGGCTCGCCTATAAGAAGAATGTGCCCGACATCCGCGAAAGCCCCTCATTGCGGCTTATTGAACTCATCGAGGAATGGGGCGGCAAGGCGGAATTCCACGATCCGCATGTTAACGAGATCCCGACCACACGGGAGCATATGGCGATCAAGGGGCGGCGCTCGGTCGAATTGACCGAGGCGGCCTTGAAGGATTTCGACGCTGTCGTCATTGCAACCGACCACGACGCGATCGACTATCAGGCGATCGCTGATCACGCTCTTCTGATCGTCGACACACGCAATGTTTTTGGCCGCCTCGGGCTAGCCCGAGAGACTGTGGTGAAGGCCTGACGGCGTCTGAGCCGGCGAATTTTTTACCTGATGGCAGGATCATGATTGCACTCCGCCGGCAGCCTCGCCACATAATGTCCCTTCGACCGCTTTTGCCGACAAGGGCATTATTGACTTCGAGGGTCTTATCTTCGGGTCGTTAGAAAGGAGAATGGCTCGTCTTCGACGGGTCTCAAGATAGCATGAGCACAGCGCAAGCAGAAATTTCCACCATTCTCATGGATAAGGTTGCCGATTGGCTGACCCAATCGGCGCTGGCAGGCGACGACCTGGAAACATTGGTAAAGGGCTTTTGTGAACGGCTGGCTGCTGCCGGCCTGCCGTTGAAGCGGGTGCATTTGAGCTTTTCGATGCTTCATCCGCTTTATGACGCGCTTGGCTTCACCTGGCTTCGCGGCCAGGGCATGGAAGTGGAAGGCTTCCGCAAAAAGGACGGCGTTCATTCTGACAGATTCCTGACCAGCCCATACTACCATCTGCTCAGCCACAAGCTCGACCATCTGAGGCGCCGGCTCGACCCGTCGGTGCCGTCGGAATTTCCTATTTTCGATGAACTCAGGCTTATGGGCGTGACCGATTACATGGCTTTCGTCCATCCCTTCAACGGCAATACCAGTCAGGGCATGATCGGGTCCTGGTCCACCGACAGCGCTTCAGGCTTCAGCGACAGCATGATTTCAGCGCTGCTGCGCATCCAGAACCATCTCGCTATCGCAACCAAGATGGCGGTGCTCACCAAGCTGGCCGACAACATGATGACCACTTATCTCGGCGGCGACGCCGGCAGGCGCGTGCTGGACGGCCAGATCAAGCGCGGCGAGGGCGATACAATCCGGGCCGCACTGGTCATGGCCGATATGCGCGGGTCGACAAGGCTTGCCGAAACTGCCGGCCGCGAAATCTACATCGATACGCTGAACCAGTTTTTCGATGCCATTGCTGCACCTTTCAATCGCAGAGGCGGACAGATCATGAGTTTCATAGGTGATGGCTTTATTGCCGTCTTCCCTTGCGAAAGGCACCGTGCGCAGTCCGAGACCGCCTGCCAGGCTGCTCTTGCGGCAACGCACAAGGCCACCGCTCGCATGATGGATCTCAATCTGCGCAGAAAGGAGCAGGGATTGGGCGACATAAAATTTGGCATCGGCCTGCATGTCGGCAATGTGATGTTCGGCAATGTCGGACTTACCGACCGGCTAACATTCTCTGTCTTCGGCTCGGCTGTAAACGAGGTCCAGCGCCTCCAGACCCTGACCAAGAAATATCCGCACAGCATCCTCGCCAGTAAGGACTTCGCCGGCTATTGCGGCGCCAACAGCTGGCTGACGCTCGGCAAGGAGGGACTGGCGGGTATCAAACAGAAGCTGACGGTGCTTTCACCCGATCTGTCGGGTGCTCTCGCACTCGATGAGGACGGCACGCTGGAGCCGATTTACGACCGAATATCCGACGCCGAGCAGGTCATGCTGCTTCATCGCGATGCAGCGCGGCTGTCGGCGGGCGCCCCGAGGAAGCTCCAGTAACCGCCCCGATCTGATCCGAACGCCTTTGGTATGCAGTCCGGTCGCCGTTCCGCCAGGGAACTGGCGATTGTTTCGAATCCAAGTTGCTCTAGGCTGGCAATGCGCTAGTCTCGCCTTTTGGACCTGCCAGAGTGGGGCTGGTATGAGAATGAATTCGGGCGTTGATCTGCTGCGGATCGAGGATGTTGGCATCTCTTTTGCCATTATCGGGGGACCGTTGCATGCCGTCAGGCGTGCAAATCTTCGCGTCCTCCCCGGCAAGGTTACCGCGCTTGTGGGCGAGTCGGGTTCTGGAAAATCGGTTATCAGCCAGGCAGTGATGGGCATTTTGCCGAACACAGCCCAAGTTCGCGGCCGTATCCTGTTTTCCGATCCTGAAAAGCCCGGCACGACGCAGGATATCCTGCAGATGCCGCGTGACGGACCCGATATCCGGGCGTTGAGAGGCAGCCGCATCGGCAAGATCTTTCAGGAGCCGATGACATCGCTGTCGCCGCTGCACACGATCGGCAACCAGGTCAGCGAAACCCTGCAGATTCATACGCCCATGGCTCGAGCGGAGCGCAAGGCGCGGACCGAGGAAATGCTCGGCCTTGTCGGTTTTCCCAATCCCAAGCGCGCCTATGACATGTATCCCTTTGAACTTTCGGGAGGATTGCGTCAACGCGCCATGATCGCGATGGCGCTTATCTGCCGGCCCGCCTTGTTGATCGCCGACGAGCCGACGACGGCGTTGGACGTCACCATCCAGGCGCAAATCCTGCAATTGCTGCGCGGCCTTCAAACCAAGCTGAACATGGCGATGCTACTGATCACGCACGACCTCGGCGTGGTCGCCAATGTCGCCGACGAGGTGGTGGTCATCTACCATGGCGAGATCATGGAAGCGGGACCTGTCGAGGCGATATTCCGCCGGCCAGGTCACCCTTACCTGAAGGGCCTGATGGCAGCCGTTCCGCATTTCGATCTGAAGCCTGGCGAAAGGCTAAAAGCGCTCCGCGAGGTGCCGGTGAATGTCGAGAACCTGCTCGGCAAGCAGACGGCGCCGGCGTCGAAGGGGCCGGACGACGTCCTGCTGTCGGTCACGGATCTCAAAAAGACCTTCACCACCCGCAAGTCCGAATGGTTCGGAGCGGGTCATCAAACTTCTGTTCGCGCCGTGGACAGCGTGAGCTTCGATATCAGGCGGGGTGAGTGCCTGGGTCTGGTCGGCGAAAGCGGCTCCGGCAAAACCACCGTCAGCAAGATCCTCATGCGGGCTGTCACCCCTAGCGGCGGCTCTGTGATCTTTAACGGCCGCGACGGACCGATCGACGTCTTGGAAGCCGAGGGAGACGCCCTGCGCATGCTGCGCGCGAAAATCCAGATGGTCTTCCAGGATCCGGTTTCGTCGCTTTCACCTCGCATGACGGTGGAGAACATCTTGAGCGAGCCGCTGGAAATCCATCAACGCGGCAATGCCGCGTCCCGACTCGCAACGGTCAAGAGCCTGATGCAGGCAATCGGGCTCGATCCGCGCTTCATCAAGCGATATCCGCACAGTTTCTCCGGCGGGCAGCGTCAGCGTATCGGCATCGCGCGCGCGTTGGCGCTGGGGCCTGAACTCCTGATCTGCGACGAGCCGGTTTCGGCACTCGATGTCTCTGTCCAGGCGCAGATCCTGAACCTCCTGAAGGACCTGCAGAAGGAACTGGGCCTGACCTACCTGTTCATATCCCACAATCTGGCGGTGGTGGACTACATGGCAGACCGCATCGCGGTGATGTGCGGCGGGCGTATCGTCGAGCTCGCGCCGCGCGAAATCCTGCTTAGGAAACCGGTCCACCCCTACACCCGCTCACTGGTTGCCGCAGTACCTTTCCCCGATCTCGACAGGCCGATGGATTTCAAGACGCTTAAGCTCAGCGGCGCTTCCGACACCAGCGCATGGGGACGGCAATTCCGCGACGAGGGCGACGAGGATATGCTGTCGCCGCTCGATCTTGGCGGTGGCCATCTCGTGCTGGCCCGACGTTCGGCCGATGTCAGCGAGCTACGCCATTGATCAGCCGGCGCGCCGTCCTTGGCCTCATGGCTTCGGCATTTCTGCCGGGCACGTCGCGCGCCGGCGATCTGGAGCCGGAATTTCTTCAGCCAAAGCTGAAGGCAAAGGCGCTCCCGGCACTCGCCGAACGCCTGCCCAAGAGCCCGCGCGCGTTGAACCTCGCCGCGATGGGCCGGCAGCCCGGCCAGTATGGCGGCACGCTGCGCACGATCATCGGCAGCCAGAAAGATATCCGGATGATGACGATCTACGGGTATGCTCGCCTGGTCGGCTATGACGAAAAGCTTAACTTGCAACCCGACATCCTCGAAAGTTTCGACGTAGCGGATGATCGCGTCTTCACTTTAAAGATTCGGGAAGGGCATAAATGGTCTGACGGTAGCCTGCTGACGCCGGAGGATTTCCGCTATTGCTGGGAAGATGTCTGGCTGAACGATGAGCTCTCGCAAGGCGGGCTTGCCCCGGCCCTGCTGGCGGCCGGCAAGCCGCCACGCTTCGAGATCGTCGATCCGTCGACGGTCCGCTATAGTTGGGATGGGCCCAATCCCGACTTCCTGCCCAAGCTTGCTGCTGCTTCGCCGCTATCGCTTGTTCTGCCGGCCGCCTATCTCAAGCAGTTCCACAAGAAATACCAGGATCCATTCCGGCTCGCCGGCCTAATGAAGGAGAACCGGGCCAAGAAATGGACGCTTCTGCATATCCGCATGTCGCGGCAGTATCGCCCGGAGAACCCGGAACTGCCGACGCTCGATCCCTGGCAGAACCGGACCAAGCCGCCGGCCGAGCAATTCGTCTTCGAGCGCAACCCGTTCTTTCATCGAATAGACGAGAATGGCCGGCAACTGCCCTATATTGACCGGATCGTCATGAATGTCAGCTCGTCGGCGATCATCTCGGCCAAGACCGGTGCGGGCGAGAGCGACCTGCAAAGCCTGGGAATTGACTTCAGCGATTACGCCTTCCTGAAGGACGCGGAGAAGCGGTACCCGGTGAAGATGCATCTCTGGAAACGCACACAGGGTTCGCGACTGGCGCTGCTGCCCAATCTGAATTGTGCCGACCGGACGTGGCGTGGCCTTTTGCGTGACGTGCGCGTGCGCCGCGCACTTTCGCTCGCTGTGGACAGGCGCGAGATCAATATGGCCGTGTTCTACGGACTGGCGCAGGAAAGTGCCGATACGGTCCTGCCGGAGAGCCCGCTCTACCGGCCGGAATTCGCGAAAGCCTGGGTCGCCCATGATCCCGACCAGGCCAATGCCTTGCTCGACGAGGTCGGGCTTCAGACGCGTGACGATGACGGCCTGCGGATACTTCCCGATGGGCGCCCTGCGCAGATCATAGTGGAAACGGCCGGCGAAAGTACGCTGGAAACCGACGCGCTCGAACTCATCACCGATCACTGGCGCAAGATCGGGATCGCCCTGTTCATCCGGACTTCGCAGCGCGATATCTTCCGCAGCCGCGCGCTTGGCGGCCAGATCATGATGTCGATGTGGTCGGGCATCGACAATGGCGTGCCGACCGCCGACATGAACCCGTACCAGCTGGCCCCCACCATCGACGACCAGCTGCAATGGCCGCTCTGGGGTGCTCACTACTTGTCTCATGGCAAGGTCGGTGAGGCGCCCGATCTTCCGCCTGTGGTCGAGCTGATGGTTTTGCTCAAACGCTGGAACGCATCGACCGAAGCCACAGAGCGCGCCGAAATCTGGAATTCGATGCTGTCGATCTACACCGATCAGGTGTTTTCGATCGGCACCGTGAACGGAACGCATCAGCCGGTCCTGGCGTCCTCGCGGCTGCGCAATCTGCCTGACAAGGCGCTCTACGGCTATGACC
>NZ_RZSX01000287.1:0-6866 GCF_004023105.1 Mesorhizobium sp. M5C.F.Ca.IN.020.32.2.1
TATCTCCCGTTTGTGGCGCACCACGAAGCCGGGCACGCGGTGGCCGCCATCGTTTTGAACCGTCAGATGTTCGACGACGACCGTAAACTCCCTGCTTTCTCAAGTGTTAGTATTTACCCCGACCCCGGTGACGGAGATTACCGTGGTGTTGTCGAAGGCGCGGGTTTTTATTCAGCGCAAGGATTCACCTCGAAGCGAAAGCCGATTTTCGAGGACGATATGGATCAATATTTGGAACGCGATTGTGCGATCCGGGAGATAGTTACGTGTCTGGCAGGTCCTTTTGCAGAATCCGCATTCGAAGGCTATCTGGACCCGTTCGATATGGCGATGAATGCGTCCGACGAGAATGAGGGGAGCAGCGACTACGCGGATGCCAAGCGAATCTATGGTGAGTTGCGGTTCCTGATGCCGCGCCGCCCCGATTGGGGGCGGATCCCGCATCGCGGCAACTTCCGTACGCCTCTGTCCGGTCAGCATGAGCAGCTTGACGATGGAGCCGAACGAATAGCCGATATCGCCCGGTTCGGGCTCACAGCCCGTCCATATAGCCGCCAGTTCGGCATCGTTCACCACCTCGCTTGCGCTTGACGATCAGGGCCGGATTTTCCAATCCCTCGCGGGGAAACCGCGACGAGCCGTTGCGGCGGTTTGCGACACCGGATAGCCGCCAGTTCGGCATCGTTCACCACTCGCTTGCGCTTGACGATCGGGGCCGGATTTTCCAATTCCTCGCGGGGAAACCGCGATGAGCCGTTGCGGCGGTTTGCGACACCAGTTGAAAATGCCCGCATATACCAGAAGGCCGTGTTAGCCGCTTGCGGGTGACCCCCGGCGACGATCTTCTTGGTGATGTTAGCAATGTCGGTGTCGGTCACATGGGGGATAGAGCGACTCCCGAGGGCAGGCACAAGATACCGGTTCAGGCTGGCCTCGACCAGTTCCCAGAAATCCCATTCTGCCTTGCCGGTCTTTGCAAAGCCCGCTCCCTTGCATTCGCGCCGATCGGCCGACCCCGTTCGAGGAAGGGCGTGATCTGGTCGGCGGCATGCAGAATCCGGGTGGCGCGGCTGGTCCGGTCGGACGCGGTCTGATCGAGGAAGCCAGCCGGAATGCCGGCGGCTCGTGCGGGAAGGGCGTTCATGAGAAGGTCCTGTCGGGCAAGCTGTTTGGGGGCACGATCACCATAGTTGATCAGGCTCCCGAGTGGGGCATTCTCGTAAATGTCGCTTGCGGACGTATGTTTGCTCTTTGTCCAGAAACAGAAAAGGCCCGATGGGACGGCCGGGCCCAGGGCGGTGTTTTGAGGGTCGTTACTCGGCGGCCTGGAGGTGATCGCCGTCGCCGTCCTCGGTATCGTCAGCGCTGATCTGCGCCTGATTGGCAAGGAAGGCTGGCAGTTCCGATGGAGCTATGCTGGAATTTGGGTGACGAGGCTGATCAAGCGGCGCTCTGCGGCTTCGTTTCGATGACCTCGATTCCGTCCAGGAACCTGGCACCTGCGATGAGTTTCGGCAACTGATTTTGTCCTTTCAATCGTCGCCACGTCCTGGCCGCGGCCATGACCAGCTTGAAGACCATCAGCTGGGCGGTTTTCGAGGATAGCGAGCCCTTGGTACGCACCGTGCGGTGGCGAACGGTCGCAAAGACGCTTTCGATGGGATTGGACCTTCGCAGATGATCCCAGTGTTCGGCGGGGAAATCGTAAAACGCCAGGAACGCATTCTGATCCTTCGTCAGGCAGTCGACCGCCTTAGCATACGCCTCGGCTTCCATCTCGATCGCCTGCGCAAGCAATTTGCGCGCGCCGCTGCGAAGTACATCCGTCAGGTATCACCGATTTCGTCGGGCTGACGAAGGCGAACAATGTTGATAGTCTCGTTCATGGCGTATCGCTCTCCTTGAGAGGTACTGGCAGGCTTCATCACCCGCCTCGATACGCCGCTCTCCTCAAACCGTCATCACCCAGTTTCCGCCATAGCTCCCCCCTGATTGGTCCGCTTCACCTGTGCAACTGCACAGGCTGCCATAGCGGGGAGATTGGCCTCCAATGGCGAAAACTTGCCGCAGGAGACCCTCCGATGACCGTGCCTATGGCGCCGCCGCTACGAAAACTTGCCGACAGGCAGCTCCATCCACTGCCGCGCTTCTGCGCCTTCAAGGGACGTCTGGATGGGACGCAGGAGCCGATGACGGTGACGGAATCAATTCCCTCGGCGTGCTCAGGTCGCGCTGGCCGTCACTGTGCGGGTTCAACGGTCTGGTGGCAATTTGCGCACATCTTCTGTCGCCGACAGTGGCGATGGCTGACGCTTCAACAAAAAGGTGCCTTCGACGTCTGCTGCCTTCGCCGGTGCTTTGCGAAGTGGCATAATGTTTCTACGCACGCAGGCGCGGGCAGGGGGTGTCAGTCATGAATCTCCTGACTGGCGCGGATCAGGCCGATTGGCGGGATGAAAGATCATACGACTACACCGCTGGCCTGACGCTGCGGGAGTGGGCTTGGGAGTTCTTACGCCGCAACCCGGCGTTCCAGCGCGATCTGACCGCTGCGCGCCAGCATTGCAAGACTTGGTCTCTCCGACCCTTTCTCGATATGGTCGCGTCGGCCGGCGACCTGTCACGCTGGGGTGTTCTGTTTCGCGGAGTCTTGTGGCCGCGCTTCGGTCGTATTCTGGTGTCCGCTCTGGTGCGTCCATGTGCTGCCGCTCATTGCGGAACGGTTGCCTGCCTCGTCGCCGACACCGCCGTTCGAACTCTCGGCATTGCCCTGTCGTGCAACCGTCCTGCAGGCGCCCGACAAGAGCCAGCATGTTCTTCTTCGCAATGCGGACCACGCGCTGCAGCTCGCCGTCTCGGGCGCGAATATCCTCCACCCTGTTTGCCTGCATACGCAAGCCATCTGGCCCGCGGTGCTTTTAAAGCATCGACTGAGGGGACTGGAGTGCCTCAATGCTCTCAGTCTAGGGCAACATTTGCCCCCCCGCTTGTTTGCGCCGGAAAAGCGCGGCGTCCGTTTGTCCTTCGTTCTTCGTGCGCTCGACGGTTCGCTCGCCGGAGCACCACATCGCGAGCTCGCCGAAGTTCTCATCGGTCAACGGCGCGTCCATGCCGACTGGGCGGATCCTCGCGATCATCTGCGCGACCGCATCCGTCGGGCCGTCTCGCGTGGCCGCGCGCTCATGAATGGTGGCTACAGAGATTTCCTAATTTGAAATGCGACAGTCCGCGCTGTGCGTCAGTGGATGAACGTTCGCTCGCAGCTGCCCCGTCACCAACAGTTCGCCCGCCGACAGATCTGCATGGCGCCTTGCGGGTACGCTCTGGTCAGGCGTCGGCCGACGCCACAATGACATCGGTGAAGTTGCCAAGGCGGTGGTTCATTAGGGCCGGCCTCGACCTGAACCCACATCAGTGGTCGGAAAGCGGCGTGCACCGCAATGTCGCCATAGCAGCCAAGATCCTTTGAGTCCGGACCTGCAGTCCTGTTGGACCGGCGGGTGCAACAATATGGAGGGATTTGAGACCTCACACTGTCCCCTGGACCGACAGCTCGGTCAGACATCGCACTCACCGCTTGATTATGGAAATGGTGTGCCTGTAGTACAGCGGGTAGCGCTTGCTGCGCACTGTCCTAAGAATAGCAATCATGACCCGTCTGGGGGTCTGCAACACGACGATCCAACCGCTTGGGCATTGTCGCATATCCCACAATGTAGAGTGCGCAACAGGGCAAAAGCTGATCCATCGGCGGTTTATCAATGCTTTTTGGCTTGGCACGGCACATGCAACGCAATCGGCAAAAGGCGCACGAACTGAGTGGCCCCATCGGCCCTAGGAGCGCTGACTTATGCCCTCCCAAGGCATGTCCGGCCCGGCAGCGAGCTCAGTCTCCTGCCGGGCATCCGTGTTTCAGGTCAACGGCGTTAGGAACTTCAAATTAGGTGGCGGCATTGACCGCAGGCCGCCCCCGGTGGGCGGCCGGTGGGCGGAGAGACAGTGCAGCAGGTTTCAAATCCCGCCCATGCAGAGATATTTCATTTCCAGATAGTCCTCGAGGCCATGGCGGGAACCCTCCCGCCCGATGCCGGATTGCTTCATGCCGCCAAACGGTGCCGCCTCCGAGGACATGCGTCCCGTGTTTATGCCAACCATGCCATATTCCAGAGCCTCTGCCACACGCCAGACCCGCTTCATGTTGGAGGCGTAGAAGTATGCGGCGAGGCCGTAAATCGTGTCATTGGCCTCGCGCACGACCTGATCCGCATCGTTGAAGCGAATGATCGGCGCCAGCGGCCCGAATGTCTCCTCTTGCGCGACTGCCATGACGCTGGAAATCTCGGTGAGGACCGTGGGTTTGAAAAACGTGCCATTCTTGCCGATACGTTGGCCCCCGCATCGTATTGTGCCGCCTTTCGCAATGGCATCTGCGATGTGAGACTCTATCTTGGCCAGAGCATGCCTGTCGATGAGCGGTCCGATGTCCACTCCGGCATCGAATCCGTCGCCAACCGACAAGTGCCGGACTTTCTCCACGAATTTCTTGACGAACTCATCGTGAACGCTCGATTGGACGTAAATACGGTTCGCCGAAACGCAGGTCTGGCCGGCATTGCGAAACTTCGCCTGGATCGCACCGTCAACAGCAGCGTCGATGTCGGCATCATCGAAGATGATGAAAGGTGCGTTGCCGCCGAGCTCAAGGCTAACCTTCTTGATCTGGTCAGAGCACTGACGCATCAGCAGCCGCCCGACCTCGGTCGAACCGGTGAAGCTGATCTTGCGGATCTTGGAATTGGTGCAGAGTTCACGGCCGACGCGATCACCTTCGGACGCATAGATCAGGTTGACCACGCCATCGGGAAAGCCGGCCTGATGGGCAAGGGCGAACATTGCGCCAGCCACGAGCGGCGTCTGTTCAGCGGGCTTGAGCACGATCGTGCAGCCCGCAGCCAAGGCCGGCGAGATTTTGCGCGCCACCATGGAGGCCGGGAAATTCCATGGCGTGATCGTGCCAACAACGCCGATGGGCTGCTTGATCACTAGCATTCGGCGGTCTGTCGAGGGTGCCGAGATCGTCTCGCCATAGACGCGATTGGCCTCCTCGGCATACCATTGCAGATACGCCGCCGCATGCGATACCTCTGACATGGCTTCGGCAAGCGGCTTGCCCATTTCCGCAGTCAGAATCGCGGCGAGATCGCCTGCATGGTCGATGATCAGCTGATGCCATCGCCAAAGAACGTCGCTACGCTCTCGGGCAGTCAACGCGGCCCATCCCGACTGCGCAACATAGGCCTTGTCTACCGCAGCACGTGTCTCCTCCACGCCCATATCGGGAAGCTCTGCCAAAACTTCGCCGGTCGACGGATTGACGACCTCGAACGTCTTATTGCCAACCGGTCTGCCGAGTGCCGGCAGGCGGTCGATGGCTCCAAACAGGTGCGGGGATTTCAGACGGCGGATCATCGGCAGGCACAGGGGCAATACCGGATTCCTCCTCAACGCAGCGAACATCCAGGTCGACAGGCCGTCGGTGTGTATTCTGCACCAGCGGGTTCGTCCTAGGGCCTCGGCAAAGCAGCTGGTAGACCAAACATACGACAACAGTTCCGTTAGTTTGAGTGCCCGCGGTTCATCAGTTGATGGATTGAGCAGCCGGATGTTTGCTTCATCCACCCGCTGCCTGCTGGTGGCGTGCGAGTGTATTCTGCAAAAGGCGGCATACATGCTGAGGAGCGCCGTTTCGGCGAGAGGCCCGCCTGGACCGCCAATGCCGCGCAAGGCCCGCGAAACGACTCCGCGGGTCTGCATGATCTGCTTGGCCCACCGGCCTCCATATTCGCTCTTCCCACGAGAAGCCCCAAGGAAGAAGGAAGGCGAGATGAGTTTCTTTACTCATCCTTGCCGCCCAGCGGCGGCCGACCACCAAAATGGCGGGCTCGGCCGAAAGCAGCTTCTTGGCCGCCGCCTTGACCTGTTTGAGCGTCACCCGACCGATGCTGCGGGCGCGACGCTGGTTGTAGTCGACGTCGGCCTTGTGAATCTGCAAATCCAGGAGCCGGTCTGCAATCGAGCTGGTCGAGCCCAGACGGTCAATGGCATAGGTGCCGATCAGGTGCTTCTTCGCCGCCTTGAGCTCGGCCCCGGTCGGTCCTTGCTGCGCCATCTGCTTTACCACATCTCGCACGATGCTCAGCGTTTGGGCGGCGCAGTCCGAGCGTGTCTCTGTCGTAACCAGAAGCTTGTCAAGGGTCAGTTCAGAGCTGACGTGATAGGCAAGGCCGCGTTTTTCGCGCACCTCCTCGAAAAGGCGGGAAGTCATGCCCGAGCCGCCGAGGATGTCATTCATCAGCACGGTGGCGAAGTGATCCGGCGCGCTACGCTTCACGCCAGGCCAGGCCAATCGCAGCGAAGTCTGCGGCAGGTCGCAGTTCTCCTCCACCAGTTGGCCGAGCTTCGGTACGACATCGGCGACGGGGGCGAGGGTTTGTTGCTCAGGCAAGTCACCAAACAGCTGGTCGAGCCTTTCCCTCAGCGTGTTTGCATCAATGTCACCGACCACGGCAATATGGAGCCCGTCGCGAGCGAAAATCGCCTTGTGGAAGGCGAGGAGGTCGGACGGCGTGATGCCGGCCAGGCTCTCTTTTGTGCCTTCTCCCGGCCTCGAAAAAGGATGCGTGCCATAGATCGCGCGCAGCCATTTGCGCTGAGCGATTGCGTCAGGGTCGCGCTCGCTGCCGACGATGTCGGAGACAATCTCGGCGCGGACGCGATCGATCGGCCCCTGGTCGAAGCGCGGCGCGTTGAGTGCGAGCCGAAGCAGGCCGAACGCGGCGTCCTGCTGTTTGGGAAGCATGCACACC
>NZ_RZSX01000288.1:0-6852 GCF_004023105.1 Mesorhizobium sp. M5C.F.Ca.IN.020.32.2.1
GCTCCAGCGTGCTGAGCACGTAGTCCTCGTTCTTTCCCGACTGGCCGACGGCGCCGCGAACGACGGTCGCCGCATCGGCCGCATCGAGCGCACCGGCATATTGCTCGTGGGTTCGGTCGACGACATAGGCGACAGCCGAGACCGTCTCGCCCCCGTCCGTCTCGCCGCCACCCTTATCGCCGCCGCCCTTATCGCCACCCCCCTTATCGCCGCCACCCTTATCGCCATTGTCGAGGCGAATGCTAAGCATGCGCTCGAGATAGACATTGGTGACCAGCTCGCGCTCGCGCAGATAGGTGATGACCTCGTTGCGCAGATCGCCGGGGACGCGGAAGGCCAGCCCGATGCAGGAGCCGCCACGGTCGAGGCCGAGCACCAGGCCGGGCCGTTCGCGCGTGCCGCGATGCACGAAGGAGTAGACGCACAGCGAGCGGCGGTAGCCATGGAGGCGGGCGCGCCGCGTCTCGACATGCGCAAATCCCGGCCGCCAGATCAGCGAACCGTAGCCAAAAACCCAAAAATCGCCCATATCGCCAAGCCTGTTGCAGCACCGCACTGGAATCGGTGTTTTTATCAATCCGTCTCCGTCTACCTGATGTTGCCGGAAACGACAGTCCCTCTCTGCAACACGCGCTAACGAGAGCCGCAGCATGACGTCAAGTGACGAGCGCCCGCCGAATTTTCGCCGCCGCCTCTTCTGGCTTGGCGCTTTCATCGTCGTGCTATTCGGCCTCTACAGCGCCGGCTGGTTCTACCTGGCAGACAAGATCAAGAGCGAAGCCGGCAAAGCGGTGGCCGAGCTCAACGGCAATGGCATCGAGGCGGACTGCGCCAATCTGACGGTCAGCGGGTATCCCTCGAGCTTCGCCGTTTCCTGCGACAGTCTGGCTTACCAGGACGACACAAGGAACGTCGCCGCCTCGCTCGGCAGCCTCCACGCGGCTACGCATATCACCCAGATCCTGTCGCCTGGCGTCGACCTGCGGGGACCGCTCAGGACCTCCGTGCCGGGGATGGCGCCGCTATGGATCGACTGGGATACTCTGCGAGCGAACGTGAAACTGTCCTGGCCGCTGCCCCGGCGCGTTTCACTGGAGGCGGAGAGCCTGTCTGCCCAGACCGATCCGGCGGATGGCACAGACCCGGTCGAGCTGTTCAGCGCCGGGACAGCGGCCGGACAATTGCGTCCGAACGGCCAGGACATCGACTATGCCGGGAGTTTTACCGATCTCGAAATCGACCCCGATGCCATCGATGGTCGCGTGCTGCCGCCGCTCGACGGCAGTGGCGACGTGACGCTGAAGAACGGCGCGGCGCTGATCAAGACACAAACAAAGAGCCTGCGCGGCCAGGCAGTCGATATCGGCAAGCTCGATCTGTCGTCGGGGACCGCGCGCGTCACCGTTTCAGGACCGGTTTCGATCGATGCCGACGGGCTGATCGACGCCGATCTGATGATCAAACTCAGCGACCCGAAGGCCGTGGCGGCAATCCTCGGCAAGGCCATTCCCGAGCAGAAGAGCCAGATCAAAACAGGCTTTGCCGGGCTGGCGCTGCTAGGCAACGAACCGTCGATGCCGCTCAAGATCGTCAAGGGCAAGGCCTCGCTCGGTTTTATCCCGCTGGGCAGGATCGAGCCGGTCGATTAGACCATGGTTGCGACCTCCAATTTGGAAAACATCATGGTCGAACAGGAAGATAGATGAACCGCCCGGTGAAGCTCCTGAGTGTTGGCGCGCTGACGCTCGACACGATCCTACGCGTCGACACGCTTCCGACACGTCAGGGCAAGTTCATCGCGGCCGACGGCGTCCAGATCGCCTCGGGCATGGCTTCGAGCGCGGCCTGCGCCGCACGCCGTCTCGGCGCGGACGTATCGCTGTGGGCGAGCGCGGGAGACGACACCGTCGGCGATCAGCTGGTCGCCGGGATCGAGGCCGAAGGCGTCGATTGCAGCTTTGTCCGGCGCGTCACCGGCGCGCGTTCGGCACTGTCGGCCATCTTGGTCGATACGCATGGCGAGCGCATCATCGTTCCTTTCTATGACAAGCTCGCCCAGGCCGATCCCGAGGCGCTCCCCACCCAAGATCTCACCGCATTCGACGCCGTCCTGGTAGACGTACGCTGGCCGGGCGCAGCAGCTCTGGCCCTGGCGGCGGCGCGCGCAATCGGCCGTCCAGCCATACTGGACGCCGACACCGCGCCACGGGACGTGCTGGAACGCCTGTTTCCGCTCGCCTCGCACATCGTCGCGTCGGAGCCGGCGGCGTTCATCCTCTGCGGCGAGGAACAAGGCCCGCAAAAGGCCTGTGAAGGGCTGGCCGGACGCACCGATGCATTCGTAGCGGTGACGGGCGGCTCGGCGGGAAGCTGGTGGTTCGACCGCTCGGTCGCGTCCGTGCGCCATGTCGCGGCGCCAAGGATCAAGGCAGTGGACACGCTTGCCGCCGGCGATGTGTTTCACGGCGCCTTTGCCGTTGGTTTGGCGGAAGCCATGCCGATCGAACAGGCCCTGCGCTTTGCCAGCGCCGCCGCCGCGCTCAAATGCCTGCGTTTCGGCGGCAGGCTGGGCGCGCCGGACAGGGCCGAGACGCTGGCGATGATGGCCGCCCACTGGCCGGCCTGAGACAGCGGCGGGCTTTCAAATCGAATCGTACCGCCGCTCTGCCTTTTGTTTGAGCATCGGATTTCCCAAAATCAGTACCCACATTTGGGTCCGATGCTCTATCCCTTGGATGGGTGCTCGACCGCCTGCCGGCCAAAGTCCGGTACGTCGATGTCCTGGCCGGCCTCGATGATCGAGCGGCGGACGGCGCGGGTGCGGGTGAACAGGTCGAACAGCTTTTCGCCGTCGCCCCAGCGGATCGCCCGCTGCAGCGAGGCCAGATCTTCCGAGAACCGCGCCAGCATTTCGAGAATGGCATCCTTGTTGTGCAGGCAGACATCCCGCCACATGGTCGGGTCGGAAGCGGCAAGGCGCGTGAAGTCACGAAAGCCGGAGGCCGTATATTTGATGACCTCGGACTTGGTGACCGACTGCAGATCGTCGGCGGTGCCGACGATGTTGTAGGCAATGATGTGCGGCAGATGCGAGACGATGGCCAGTGTCATGTCGTGATGCTGGGAATCCATCGTATCGATGTTGGAGCCGCAGCGGCGCCAGAATTCCGAGAGTCTTTCCAGCGCCTCGGGATCGGTGCCGGGCAACGGCGTGAAAATGCACCAGCGATTCTCGAACAGTTCGGCAAAGCCTGCATCCGGACCCGATTTTTCGGTGCCCGCCAACGGATGGCCGGGAATGAAATTCACACCATCAGGCACATGCGGCTGCATCTGCGCGATGACCGACGCCTTGGTCGAGCCGACATCGGTGAGGATGGCGCCCTGCTTCAGCGCCGGTGCGATTTCCTCGGCGACCTCGCCCGAAGCGCCGACCGGCACCGAAACGATGACCAGGTCTGCATCGCGGACCGCCTCTTTCGCGTCCACAGTGTAGGAGGAGCCGAGATCGAGTTCGCTTGCCCGTGCCAGCGTCGTTTCGCTGCGTGTCGAGATAGCGACGTGGCGGGCAAGACCTTCGCGGCGGATGATACGGGCCAGCGACGAGCCGATCAGGCCGATGCCGACCAGCGCGATCTTTTCGAACATCGGTGATGTCATTGTCTCAGCTTTTCAGAAATGTCGTGAGCGCGGCGACAACGCCGCGATTGGCCTCTTCGGTGCCGATGCTCATGCGCAGTGCATTCGGGAAGCCGTAGCCGGAAACGCGCCGCAATATGTAGCCGCGCGTTGAGAGGTAGTCGTCCGCAGCCGCCGCCGAATGCTTTTGGTCCTCGGGAAAGTGGATGAGCACGAAATTGCCGACGCTCGGCGTCACCCGCAGTCCGAGCTTGGTCAACTCCTCGCTCACCCATCGCAGCCAGGTCTCGTTATGCGCAACGCTGCGCTCGACATGGGCGCGGTCGCGGATCGCGGCAATGCCGGCCTCGATCGCCGTCGCGTTGACGTTGAAGGGACCTCGCACGCGGTTAATCGCGTCGATGATATGCATCGGCGCGTACATCCAGCCGATCCGCGCGCCGCCGAGGCCGAGCTTGGAGAAGGTGCGGGTCATGACCACGTTTTCCGCGCCAGCCACCAGTTCGACGCCGGCTTCATAGTCGTTGCGGCGGACATATTCGGCATAGGCGCCATCCAGCACCAGAAGCACATTTCGAGGCAGGCCGGCATGCAAACGGCGCACCTCCTGGAACGGCAAATAGGTGCCGGTCGGGTTGTTCGGATTGGCGAGGAAGATGATTCTGGTCCGCGGCGTTACGGCGGCGAGGATCGCATCGACGTCGGCGCGCTCATTGGTTTCCTTGACAGACACCGGGACAGCGCCAGCCGACTGGATGTAGATCTTGTAGACCATGAAGCCGTGTTCGGTGATAACGGCTTCATCGCCGGGCGCGAGATAGGTCTGCGCAAGCAGGCCCAGAATCTCGTCGGAACCATTGGAACAGACGATGTTCGCCGGGTTGAGGCCATGCACCTCGGCGATCGCCTCCCGCAGGCGCTTGGCGGTGCCGTCGGGATATATGTCGAGTTTGGCTGCGACGTCGCGCGCGGCCTCTATAGCCGTCGGAGAGGGGCCGAGCGGGTTCTCGTTCGACGACAATTTATGGATCTTGGCAACGCCGGCCGGCGCCGTGCTCTTGCCCGGCACATAGGCTTCTATGTCCATGATCCCCGCGCGGGGCGTTGGACGTGCCTGATCCGATGGCTGGTTCATATTGCAAAAAATCCGTCGAGAACGTTTCCACCCGGAAGCCGCAGCGGAAATACAAGCCGTGGCCCGGAATGTCGAGAGCGTCAATTAAGGGTGAGCGACTGGCCGTTGACGCCGAGGCGCGGCGGTCCTAGAAGAAAGGCGAAATCCCGTGGTGATTTGGCCGGTCGGCTTGCAGCCACGTTAAACAACTCGCTAAAGGGCCGTTTGCATTCTGTAACCGGCTTTGCGAAGGCAATGCCGGTTTTTGTTGTCCGTTGCCGGCCGGACAACCGCATCGCCCGAAAATCGGAATCGATTTTCGGAAAGCGCGATGGGTAATATAAGAGGATGCGATGGTCGCGCTGCGCACTAAAAGAACCAACAACGAGGCCGACCAACCGTCAAGCCCGGTGTTGCGCTTCGGTGCCGACAAGCCGCTCAAGCTCGACGCCGGCACGCTGCTGTCACCGTTCCAGATCGCCTACAAGACCTACGGCACGCTCAACGACGCCCGCTCAAACGCCATCCTCGTCTGCCATGCGCTGACCGGCGACCAGCATGTCGCCAGCACCAATCCGGTGACCGGCAAGCCGGGCTGGTGGGAAGTGCTGATCGGCCCCGGCAAGATCATCGACACCAGCCGCTTCTTCGTAATCTGCTCAAACGTCATCGGCGGCTGTCTCGGCTCGACCGGCCCCGCCTCGACCAATCCAGCCACCGGCAAGCCCTACGGGCTTGACCTGCCGATCATCACCATCCGCGACATGGTGCGGGCGCAGTTGATGCTGGTCGACCATTTCGGCATCGAAAAACTGTTCTCAGTGCTCGGCGGCTCGATGGGCGGCATGCAGGTGCTGCAATGGGCGTCGAGCTATCCGGAGCGCGTTTTCTCAGCGCTGCCGATCGCCACCGGCGCGCGCCATTCCTCGCAGAACATCGCCTTCCATGAGGTCGGCCGGCAAGCGGTGATGGCCGATCCGGACTGGCATGGCGGCAAATATTTCGAGCAGGGCAAGCGCCCAGAAAAGGGACTGGCTGTGGCGCGCATGGCCGCTCACATCACTTATCTGTCGGAGGCGGCCCTGCACCGGAAGTTCGGCCGCAATTTGCAGGACCGTGAAGCGCTCACCTTCGGTTTCGACGCCGACTTCCAGATTGAGAGCTATCTGCGTCATCAGGGCATGACTTTCGTCGACCGCTTCGACGCCAACTCCTATCTCTACATGACCCGGGCGATGGACTATTTCGACCTCGCCGCCGACCATGGCGGCCGACTGGCCGACGCCTTTGCCGGCACCAGGACCCGTTTTTGCCTGGTCTCCTTCACCAGCGACTGGCTGTTCCCGACCGAGGAGAGCCGCTCGGTCGTTCACGCGCTGAACGCGGCCGGCGCCTCGGTGTCCTTCGTCGAGATCGAGACCGATCGCGGCCACGACGCCTTCCTGCTCGACGAGCCGGAGCTGTTCGCGGCCATCAACGGCTTCATCGCCTCGGCGGCCCGCGCCAGGGGGCTCAGCGCATGACCCCTGAAGATTGCAGGCTTTCCGGACCGGCATCATGCGCCAGGCATCAGCGCATGACCCCGAAAAGTTGCAGACTTTTCGGATCCGGATCATGCGCCAGGCAAAAGGCGAGATCATGAGTGTCAACCACGCCCAGCGCGTCGACCTCGAAGTCGTCGCCGATCTCATCCCGCCGCAGTCGCGGGTGCTGGACGTCGGTTCCGGCGATGGCCTGCTGCTCGAATTGCTGCAGGCGACGAAGCAGGTCGACGGCCGCGGGATGGAACTGTCACAGCGCGGCGTCAACGAATGCGTGGCGCGCGGCCTGTCTGTCATCCAGGGCGACGCCGACAAGGACCTCAAATTCTATCCCGACAAGGGTTTCGATTTCGTCGTCCTGTCGCAAACCTTGCAGGCGACCCGCAACCCGAAGCTGGTGCTCGACGAATTGCTCAGGATCGGCAAACACGCCATCGTCTCCTTCCCCAATTTCGGCCACTGGCGGGTGCGCCTTTCGCTGTTCCTCGAAGGGCGGATGCCGGTGACCAAGGACCTGCCCTATTCCTGGTACGACACGCCCAACATCCATTTCTGCAC
>NZ_RZSX01000289.1:0-6851 GCF_004023105.1 Mesorhizobium sp. M5C.F.Ca.IN.020.32.2.1
CTGTCCCGCTGTCGCTGTGAAGAACAACCTCGAACACGGTCCTGCCGCTCTTCGGCAGCCGGCCTTTGATCTTGTCGCGCGGCGACGGGGCCGCGACCTGCTCGATGGTGGGCAGTTCATTGGCCCCAGCCACATCTTCGCCCCAACGCGGCAGCTCGTTACGCCAGGCGCGAAACGCGTCGCGGCTGCCCATGACGAATAGTTCGGTGGTGATGGTCTCTTCCGGCTCGCGACCCTTGGAGCGCTTCTGCGGGGTGATGCGGCGCGGCCGGCTGCCAACCGGCTCCAGCCCGACCGATTCGAAGAGCCGCTCCGGGAAATATGACTTGGCGATGTATTCCGGGTTTAGCGTGACGGTTGCCACGGCCCGGTTGTCCGGACAGGCCGCGTCCGGCAACTGATCGATGCCGCGGACGACGCGCGTCAGCATCGGGGCGATGCGATCCCTCGCTTCGGAAAACGTGTAGGGATGACTTTTCGGCGCGCCGCCACGGACGCCCGCAACGTCCTCTACAAGACGCTCGCCCTTCCCAAGCAAAAAATTCCGCTTCGTCATGACGTATCTCTGCCGTTCTTGCGATGAGTCTTCTTCACTCGCGGCGCTGTGTGGCTGCGGATCGTGTCGCGCGCGACCCCTGTGAGCTCCCGTGCCTTGCGCTGCGATAAGAGGCCGCAGTCGACCAGGGACGCGGCCAGCTCAATCCGTTTTGCTCTCGAAAGGGATTTGTGGGCCAAGATGCCGGCGAGCTGTTCCTCGAGCGGCGTGTTGCTAAGTGCGGCGCTTCTTCGGGCCGCAGAGAGATCCCGTTCGATATCGCTGAACGAGCGGCCGGCGAACGCCAAGGCCAGCACGGCGCTCCATTCTTTTGTCGCCGGAAAATAAGGTGCGAGCGTCGCGCCGATGAAGCGCTCAATCCCGTGCCGGTCGGGCAGCGGGAATTCGACATGGAGCTCGAAGCGGCGCCAGATCGCCGGATCGAGCAGATCCGGGTGATTGGTGGCAGCGAGCAGCACCCCGGAGGTCGGCCAGTCGTCGATCTGCTGAATCAAGACCGTGACAAGCCGCTTCAGCTCGCCGATCTCACCCCGGTCGTCACGGCGCTTGGCAATAGCGTCCAATTCGTCGAGGAGGAGGACGCAGTTGATGGTCTTGGCGTATTCCAGGACATGACGCAGATTGCTGCCGGTTCTGCCCAGCAGACTGCTCATCACGGCCGCCAAATCAAGAATGAGAAGCGGGCGCTTGAGTTCGCGCGCAACCCACCGCGCGGCCATGGTCTTGCCGACGCCCGGAGGGCCAAGGAACAGCGCGGCCCTCGTCGGATCGAGGCCGGCGCGGGCGAGCGCTTGCGGATTGCGGCGCTCCTCCACGATCTGGCGCAACGCGGCCTCGAGATTCGTGGCGAAGACAGGTTCGTGATCGAGCGCCGGCTCCGGCTCCACGCGCATGAGATGCAAACGGGTGTCCATGTCCACGGGGAGGGGCACGTCGGCCTGCCGGCGCAAGGGAGACGCAGGAGAGGGCAGTTCGTGCAACAGCGTCGTCAGGGCCTCGGCGAGATGCGGCACCACAGGCTGATAGCGCTTGGCGGCGCGGCGCAGCACCACCTGGACGTCCTGGGTGCGTCCTGAAAGGGCCGTGCGGGCGAGTTGGAGGAAGTCGGCTTCGATGTCGGTCTTCTTGTTCTCTTGGGCCATGTCACTGTCGGTTGGAAAGGAATGCGCTGGATCGCCAGCATAGCGGGGGCGGACGAATTCTCCCATATCTGGAGAAAACTCGTCCACAGATAAAAATAATGAAGTCACGTCAAAGCGATAGATATGGACGAAGTGCAGCATGCCGTGCCGCTACATCGCGGCTCCCCCTCGTCCAGAGACGCGGCTCCAGATCCGCTGCCACCATCGCGGCGCGGGTTTGGGCGCCGCCGCAGGACGCGGGCGAAACGCCTGCTTGCGGATGTCGAACATCGGATCGCCGGTCTCGTCGGGCGGATGATGCGGGCACACATGATCGCGCATCAGCTCCATGCGAGCGTTCCGCGTCATCGTGCCCTTGTTTCCGTCGTAGTCGAGAAAGACGAATTTCGGGGGGGTCTGGTACCAGGGCGTGAGCACCTGCGTCAGCAGTCCGACGGCCGTCGACGCCAGAACGCCGTTCGACCAGACGACCTGCGGGCGCGAGCCGGCCGCGCCGTAGCGCTTGGCTTCCTGCTCCAGACGCTCGTCCGTGATGAAGCCGCAGCAGCGCATGCACGGCGCGCCCGGCATCGAGAGGATCACCTGGCCGCTGACCAGAAACCCCTTCTTGCCCAGATCGTGCACGTCCATGCCGATGTCGATATAGGGGATGAGGTGCCGGCGCGCGAAACGCTCGAGCTGCTCGCGTTCCTTGAAGCCGTCGACCGCGCCGATGATGACGTCACAGCGCTTGAGATCATCGGCCGCGTCGCGCCAGTCGGCCTGCACGGAGATGATGCGGGCTTTCGGCTGAAGCCCACGGATGAGACGCTCGCCAATCGACACTTTCGGCATGCTGACGGCGACATCGGCCAAGGTCCCCCCGATCAGCCGGTTCGTATTCGTCTCTTCGATGACGTCCGGATCGGCGTTCACGTAGCCGCCGATGCCCATATGGGCTGCCTGCTGCACGACATGCGAGCCGCCACCGCCCAGACCGACGATGCCGATCGTGGCAGCGTCAAGGATGGCGACGCTATCAGCGCCCAGGAAGCTCTGGCGGTCGAGGCGGGTCATGCGGCTCTCCAGTTCCGGATGGGCATGCCCACCTCGGCGAAGCGGGTGATGAAGGGCTGGGGCGATTTACGGTCCAGCCAAACCTGGCCGAAGGCAGCGGTGTCGCTGAGCACGATGGCGCCGTGCACGGCATGCGGTGCGACCGAGACGAAGTTCGGCACGAAGCGGGCATTCTCCCGGATGTCGACGCCGCTGAAGCCTGGGATGCCGCGACCACCATGCGTATGCACGTGGAAGATGGCAACGCGGTCGTTCATGGCCCACTGGCGTGCGCCGCGGATAGCCTCGGCGCTGATCATGGCGCCGACGCTCGGGTCCGGCAAATAGTCCTCGTCGCGCACCGGCCGGTATTCTCGCGCAAGGATGATGAGATCGTCGTGCGCGGCGGCAAGCCCCGCAGAAATGAATCCGACGCGCTCGTGCGCGAAGACGTGCGGGCGGCGCAGGTCTGCGCGAATCGTGGCGAGCAAGCCGCCGGTGATTTTGAAGCGGATATTCATGCAACGGCCCTCAAATGCGCCAAAAGCATCTGCGTCCAGCGAAGCGAATCCGGCACGTGGTTCCAGGATGGCGCCCACCAGTTGCGCTCGATCACGCGATGCGGGTTCCAGTTGGCGCCGCGCCCTTCGATCTTGCGCTCGAAGAACAGCCGCGTGACGTAGCCGGAGTGCAGGAACGGCACGAGCAGCAGGTCCATGCGGTAGGGCTGGTCGCCGGCCACGAACCCGAACGCCGGCAACAAGGTAACCGGCTTGCCGCCCTCCTTGAGGAGGACGGCATCCGGATGCATCGCTTTGAGGCCGGCGAAATTCGCAGCCGCGTCGTTCACGACGAACCTCCGCACGGGACCTGCTCGAAGAAGCGCATGCCGGCCTTCACGCGCAGCCGCTTGCCCGGCTTGAGCTCGGTGAGGTTGCCTTCCTCGTTGATCACTTCGAGGACGTAACCTTCCTGGACGCCGAACAGCGTTTTGAGCTGCTCCGTCGTGTAGGTCCCGCGGGGAATCTCGCGCGGCTCGTTCTCGAAGTAGACCGTGATCAACCGCTTTTCGGTCTGCAGATGCTCGGTGCCCTTCTCGCGGAGATCGAGATGGTCGTCGGCCTTGAGCTCGACATCCTCGCCGTCGCGCTCCAGGATGATCACCTCGTCGTCACGGACCTGGCCGATGTTGCGCAGCTCCGCCTCCGAGATCTTGCGGGCACCCCATTCGTAGCCGTGATCGTCCAGGGTGAAGCGGAAGATGCGGTCGCTCTGGAACGCCCGGAACGCCTCGGTGCCCGGCGCGGTGAGGTCGACGGTTTCATCGAGGCCGATCGAGCGGGTCCCGCGCCGCATCAGCTGGATCAAGACGAAATCGCTGGCCGGCTTGAACCCCGCCTTGTCCAGGATGCGTTCGCCCGCAGGCGTCGCGTCCGAGAACTTGACCGTGATATCGTTCACGGTGGTGAAGTACTTGCCGTCCGGCCCGGGACGGCGCGCCGCCTCCGTCTCGACGTGGTGATCGCGGACCTGGCCGCCAGTGAGTGCAGTTTCCATCGTAAGTACCTCTATCTTGGCGCCAGCCCATCGCCGGCCCGTGGTGATAAGATAGGGTGGCATGCAAAGAATGTCAAGCATCTTACTGGCACGCTTGACATTCTTAGCGGTCGACGCTAAATACATGAGCGGAATCAAGAAGTTTGGAGGAGCGAAGTCATGGCCAGGAAGAGCGTTGAGCCAGAGGTCAAGCTCACGCTTGGACGATATCTCGCCTCAATCCGCGAAGATCGCGACCTCTCACAGCGCGACGTGGAGAAGGCCACCAACAAAGTCGTTTCCAATGCGTACTTGTCTCAGATCGAAAACGGACTCATCAAGAAGCCGAACCCGAACATTTTGCACGCGCTCGCGGAGCTGTACGCGATCAGCTACGAGGATCTGATGGAGCGTGCCGGCTATATCGTGCCGACCCGCTCGCGAAGCGGCGAGCAGCGGCATGGCCGCGTCGCGACCTTCGCAGGCCATAATCTGACCGACGAAGAAGAAGCGGAGCTTGTCCAGTTCCTGGGATATCTGCGCAGCAGGAAAAAGCCTGGTGGCCAAAGCTGACGACAGTAGTCTCGACCCCGAAGAGTTGCGCGCCGTGCAGTCGGCTGCACGGCGCGCACTGGACCGTGCCTCAGCATGGGGCATCTATCCGACACCGACCGCCGTCATTCTCGAAGCGGCCAGCCTGAAAATTGCGCCTGCGAGCGCGTTCGATCCAAGGCGCATTACAGAGTACCTGCTCGGCAAGGCCGAGACTGCCGCAACCGCCCTCAAATCCGCGATCGCCAAGGTGTTCGGCATCTATGATGCGGGCGAACAGCTGATTCATATCGACGACACCGTCCACAAGTCCAAGCAGAACTTCCTGAAGCTGCATGAGGCCGGACATCATGAGCTGCCGTCGCACCGCAGTGCATTCAGGTTGTTCCAAGATTGCGAGAAGACGCTTGATCCAACCATCTCCGACCTCTTCGAGCGCGAGGCCAACAATTTCGCCCGGTTCGTCCTGTTTCAGGGTGACGGCTACGCATCCATGGCGGCCGATCACAAACTCGAACTTAAGACGCCGATGAAGCTGGCCGGCAAGTTTGGCGCGTCGGTCTATGCGTCATGCCGTGAATTCGCGCGCACGCATCATCGCGCGTGCGCGGTCTATATCCTCGAGCCGGTCACGTATTGCGAGAAGACTGGCGCGCGGGCCGTCGTGCGGCGCATCGAGGCATCGCCCGCGTACCTGCGGCAGTTTCGCCGCCCTGATGAGACCGAGATCACCCTTGACCATTCACTTGGCAGGGTTTTGCCGCTCGGAAGGAAGATGACACGCCCCACCACTGTTTCGATTACAGATCGAAATGGCCAGGCGCATGAATGCGTCGCCGAAGCCTTCGACACGACATTCAATGTGCTTCTGCTGGTTTATCCGGTGAAGGCGCTGACGGCTGTGACTGCGATTATCCACGGTCAGTAGCGAATATCTTACGGTCAAAGGAGCGCAATCAACTGGGTTGGGATTAGTGGAGTAGGCGGCATATGCATATCCATATGTTCGTTGTCGACGGCCCCTTGGCGTTGCGAACTCGGCGTCTCGACGCCGCATCTCCCCAAGCCTTCGGTCGCCAGATCCTGACGCTCCCTCGTCTACTCGCCGCACGGCTCGCGGGGAGGTTCATCGCCGGCGACGCGAGAAGTGATGTATCCGGCCATACGGCAGGCCCGGAGGCCGGCGGATACGAGGACATCGACACAGTGTCCCAGTTGCCGCGGATGCCGGTGGCGGTGCTACCCGCGCTCCGAGACTGGTGGGACATGGAGAGACCCGCTTTGCTCCCCGACAGTAGGCGAACAGAAGGGATGAAGAAGGCGCCCCAAGAGTAGAAGTACTTGGGATTCGGCATTCCCCTGTGTTCGGCGAATGGCGATTATGCTTCAGAGCGACGGCAATCGACGAACTTCGATACGGCGGCTGGGCACGACGACGTGGGAAATGGAAAGGGGAGACTGGGGGACGATGAATCGTCGGACCGTCATTGTTGAGGGGCCGCTCGCCTTGCGCATGAGGCGGATCGCCGCCGCACGTCGTGGCGAAGCCGGCGTGCAGATCATGACCTTGCCGCAGCTTGCGGCGCGGCTCGCCGGCGGCTTCACGCGTCCGGCCCGAGCCGAGGACCTTGACCCGACGATCCGGTCGGCGCTCGACGCCGGCGGTTTCGGCGAACTCGAGAGCATCCGAAGCCTGCCCGGCATGACGCGGTCCGTGGCTTGGACGCTGACCCGGCTGTGGAACGCCGACTTCGCATTGGCCGACCACGCCTATGAGAGCGCGCGGCTCAAGGATCTCATGACGATCGAGGCCCGTCTGCGTGAGAGTCTGCCGGCGGGAGTCCTGTCGCCGCGAGATCTGCGCGATGCCGCCCTGAAGCGCGTGACGCATGCGCCTGCGGTCGTCGGCGCGATAGAACTTGATCGCGTCGTGCGCGTCGCCCCGGTCTGGCGCCCGCTGCTTCTGGCCTTGGCGCGGCAAGTGCCGCTCACTTGGCGCAACCCCGGCGACCCCGATGCCGCCTGGTTCG
>NZ_RZSX01000028.1:0-16463 GCF_004023105.1 Mesorhizobium sp. M5C.F.Ca.IN.020.32.2.1
GTGCGGCACATCCTGCCTAATCTCGTGCCGCAAATCGCAGCGAACGGGGCTCTGGTCGTCGCCGGCGCAATCTATGTCGAGACGTCGCTCTCGTTCCTCGGTCTTGGCGATCCGTTGCAGCCTTCATGGGGTACTTTGCTTTCGCTGGCCCAGCGCGCCGGTGCGGCCAGCGCTGGAGCCTGGTGGTATCTCGGCGCCCCCGGAGTGTGCGTCCTCACGGTTTCGCTCAGCTTCGTCCTGATTGGCAATGCTCTCGACGACACGTTCAATCCACGGCGGCGCGTGATCCCATGATAGACTCCTCCCAACACAAGGGGTCGCTTCTGGAAGTCGACGGGCTTTCTGTCGACTACGGGCTCAAGGGCGTTTCATCGCGTGCGATCGACAGAATAAGCTTCGAGCTCCGAGCCGGAGAGGCCGTTGGCCTCGTCGGAGAATCGGGCAGCGGCAAGACCACGACCGCCATGGCAATCGCGGGTCTGCTATCACCCAACGCGCGGATCAGCAGCGGCGAGGTGCGTTATCGGGGCAACCGACTGCCGATCGACCATGATGCGGCGATGCGGCCACATCGCTGGAGCGAAACGTCCGTCGTCTTCCAGGGCGCAATGAATGCGCTTAATCCTGTTCACCGCATCGTCAAGCAGATCGCCGAGCCGTGCATGCTGAAGCTCGGCATGTCGCGTGGCGAGGCGAACGCGCGGGCAAAGGAGCTGCTCGAACTCGTCGGCATTCCGGCGGATCGCGGCGCCGCTTATCCTCACGAATTGTCAGGCGGAATGCGACAAAGGGTTATGATCGCCATGGCGCTCGCGTGTCGTCCCTCACTCATCATCGGCGATGAGCCCACGACGGCGCTGGACGTTATCACACAGGCTCAGATCCTTAAATTGTTGGGTGAGTTGCGATCGCGACTTAACATTGCCCTCATTTTGATCACCCACGATCTTTCTGTGGTGGCTGAATGTTGTGATCGCGTCATGATCATGTATTCCGGCCGAATCGTCGAGGATGGCACTGTCGCCGAGATCTTCGCCCAACCGAAACATCCCTACACCCGCCTGCTGATCGAATCGATCCCGAACCCCGCGAGCGGCAAAAAGATCATCCGGCCGATACCGGGTGATCCCCCCAATTTGGTGAACCGACCGTCGGGCTGCGCCTTTCATCCGCGTTGCCCCTCGGCTATGGGGATTTGCGCGACCGAGCTCCCCAGCCTCGATAAGTTCGGGCAGGGGCGCGTCGCCTGTCACCTTCACCGTTCCTCGCAACACGACAAGGTCGCAGCTCATGCTTGACGCCGCCGATATCCTGCGTCTTGAGAGCCTGCAGGTCCATTTTCCTATCCAGGGCGGGCTGTTCGACCGTGTCCTGGGCCGACCTGCCGGCGCCGTGCGCGCGGTAGACAGGATCGACCTCAACGTCGGACGGGGCGAGATCGTCGCCCTGGTCGGGGAATCGGGAAGCGGCAAGACGACGGTGGGCCGCCTCATTACCAAGCTTGCTCAGCCAACAGGCGGCAAGCTGTTGTTCGAAGGCCGCGACATGACGTTCGTTCAAGACTTGTCGGCTTTGCGCCCTTACAGGCATCGCGTGCAAATGATCTTTCAGGACGCCTATCAGGCGCTCAATCCGCGACATACCGTGTTCGATATCGTGGCGGAGCCGCTGCGGTCACTACGGCTGGTCGACAACCGGACACAGCTCACCGACCGTGTGAGCGAAGCGCTTGCGTCCGCCGGGCTCAATCCCCCGGATGATTTCTTCTCCCGGTTCCCACATGAGCTGTCTGGAGGGCAACGCCAGCGGGTGGTGATTGCCGGAGCACTTGCCGTGAAGCCGGAGCTCATCGTCGCCGACGAACCTGTCTCGATGCTCGATGTCTCGATACGCGCACAGATTCTTCAGGTCTTGGTTGACCTGCGCGACAAGCACAATGTGGCGCTATTGTTCATCACCCATGACTTGCCGCTTGCCTGGTTGATCGCCGACAGAATTGCGGTCTTATATCTTGGCAAATTGGTCGAGATCGGTAGCGCCGACGAGATCACATTCAACCCCCGTCATCCGTATACCGTCGCCTTGCGTAACGCTACCCCGCAGATTGGCGCCAATGCAGGTCGCGCCGAGTTGCCGGCCCTGCAAGGTGAGGTTCCAAGCGCCGCGCGCGTGCCGAACGGCTGTCGGTTCCATCCGCGTTGCCCTCTGGCCTTCGACCGCTGCCGGCAAGAGGAACCACCACCCATCGAAGTTGGACCGCAGCACATGTCCGCCTGCTGGCTGGCGAAGTAGAAGGCGCGTTCGAGGCTGGGGCGCCTGTCGCAAACTATCCGGAAGATGACGAAGTTGGTGTATCGGCCGGAAGGCACATGGATCGAAGACAAACATCGAAAGCGTTACGCCGTAACCTCTTTTGACAAAGGGAAGCTGAAATCAACATGCCACCGGGTTAGCCACTCTCGTGGCGCAGCGGCAGTACTACATCGAGCGTATCTCAACATTCTAATTTGTGAGGGGGCTGGCCACATCAGCGCATGCCCGCCGCCTCGGTCCAAAAGTCGAAAGACTTTTTCGTGACACGGAGTTCAGCATGAAAAGTGCAGAAGATTTCACTGAGGCGGATGTGTTTCGCAATATCGCCTACGTGACGATGAAGGATGAAACGCGCATCGCTTACATCTCATATTGTCCGAAGAAATCGGGCCGGTATCCGACCGTTTTTCTCTATGATCCATATATAGCGAACTCGACCCCTTTCGAAATCGCGAAGGAATTCCTTGATGCCGGCTACGCTTTCGTGGGCGCCAATCTTCCAGGAACCGGATGCTCAGAAGGTGTCATCGACTTTTGGCATGAACAGCGAATGATTAAAGGCGGACCTTATGGCGCCGAAGTCGTCGAATGGATCGCCAGGCAGCCCTGGAGCGATGGCAATATCGGAATGGTCGGCAATTCATCGGCGGGGCAGCCGCAGTTCTGGGTCGCAGCCGAGCGGCCTCCACATTTGCGGGCAATCGTGGCGAGCGGTTTTGGCGACGGGTATGAGTTTTTAGGTTACCCTGGCGGTATGCTCCCGCTATTAGAGGGAGCATGGGCGATTGATAGTGAGTTTGTGACCGGCCCGCGCGGTGCGGAGTGGCGCATCAACCAGGGAGATACCGAGTGCGCCAACATTCGTGGGAGCGACAGGCAAGTCATCAAGACCTCCTTTTTTGATGCGTGGAGGAACCACCCACTGAAGGACGAATTTTGGGATTCTGAGACTTTGGTCAGCAAGGAACTCATCGATAGAGTCACTGTTCCCAGCATGATCATTGGAGCTTGGCAAGAGGCCTACGGTGGCGCCGCTATGGCTAACGTGCGAATGTTTACCCATTTCATGCAGAATGTGAAGAACAAAAAGCTTGTTCTGATGAACGGTGATCATGGGATAATGGACCTGGGCCCCGTGGCTATAGCCTTGTAGACAAGGAGCGAATGAAGTTCCTCGATCGCTGGGTGAAAGGTGTTAAGAACGGAATAGATAGCGAGCCGCCCATCACTGTCTATTGGGAAGTTCAGCAGCCCGAGGGAGATCCGAAGAAATCGGTGGAGGGCTGGGTGACGCATCACAACACGTGGCCAGACCCGAAAGTCGAGCGCCGCACCTTCTACCTAACGGCGGACGCACAGATCTCTCCCGAGAAGCCGGGCGCCAACTCCAATGAGGGATCCCGCGCCTATCTATACCCAACGGGGACAGAGCTTTACGGAGACAATCAGCAATTCCAGGTTCGACCTTATTCCCGCGGCGTCCTTAACTACCGAACAGCGCCAGTTACCTCGGATATGGTGTTGCTTGGAAATCCGGAAGTCGTGCTGTATCTCAGCATCGATAACGGCGACGACGCCGACGTCGAACTTACCTTGAAAGATGTCGCTCCGGACGGAGTGCTCTTCGTTCAATCAGGTTTGTTGCGGGCTTCCCTCCGCGCGATCGACAACGAGCGAACCTATGTTGACGAGGTGGTGCATTCGTTTCGGAAACCTGAGAAACTTGTCCCGGGCGAAATTTACGAGCTCCGAATGTCGTTCATTTCGCCCATCGCTCACGTCGTCAGGCAAGGGCATAGTCTCGAACTAACTATCGGCGCGACCAATCCCATTCCGCATAGCGTCCTCGGCACCATTCCTGCCGGAGCAGCGTCTATCAACAGAGTCTATCACTCAGCTCAGTATAGTTCCAGAATACTTCTACCCGTCATTCCGGGGGCGGTGGCTCAAGCTCCCGCTCCGGCATACGACGCTCTTCGAGGTCAGCCCTATCGCAAGGACGACGAGTTTGTCCCTGGCGGACTGCCGATTCAATAAATTCCGGTCGTCGGTCCCCTGCCGCTTTGATCGCTTCGCCAGTGTTCCTGCGGCAATGGCGCTTGCGATCGGGGGGCGGGTGATGTCAGCCCGGCCATGCGATCGGAAACGGCAGGCGGCGCGCTGCTTTCCTCGCGTCGTGTGGCGCCCCGGGTAGGGCATGAGCTCGTCGAGGCGGCGGTTGGCCAGATTGACGAGGCAGGCGAGTGAGGACGTCTGCGAGGCAAGATTGCGCGTCAATGCGATGTCCTACCTCATCTACGGTGATCTCGGCTGTGGCTATCTTCTCCAACATTACAGTGGAGCCACAGCCGAAGCAGAATTTCGGGCCTTACAGAGCCTATTTCGCCGGCGATGAATGCATTGCCTAGGCTCAGTGAGTGTTTAAGACGACGGCCACTATGCGTTTTACGGAAGTAACGCTGCATTAGAAGGCGGAGGACGCAGAAATCCTGCTACCCAAGCCTGAGATCGCACGAAATAGAAGCACATCCAACGGTAGTGTCCCTTGCTACACGCGCCTTGTTCCGCGCTTCCGCGACCAGGCTAGAACGAGGTTTCAAATGGCCAGCAAACTACCATCGCATGTCGAATACGTCGTCATCGGAGGCGGCATTATCGGCCTCTCGATAGCCTATCACCTGACACGTCTCGGCCACCGCGACGTTCTGCTTCTGGAGCGCGACCAACTGACATGCGGCACCACCTGGCATGCTGCAGGCCTCGTCACACAACTCCGCGCCAATGAAACCATGGCCAAGCTCGCTCAATACTCTGCGGATCTGTTCAGGGACCTCGAAAATCTGACAGGTCAAGCCACTGGCTTTCGGCAAACCGGCTCCATCACCGTCGCCGCGACCCAGGACCGGCTTGAAGAGCTCAAGCGCGGGTCTTCGATGGGCCGCTCGTTTGGCCTGGACGTGGAGATGATAAGCGCTGCGGAAGCCCAGCGCCGAGTCCCATTGCTCGATGTCAGTGATGTCCTTGGGGCTGCATGGATCGCTTCCGACGGGATGACCAACGCTATCGATACGGCCCGTGCCTTCGCAGTTGGGGCGCGCCAGGGTGGAGCAACGATCCTTGAGCGAACCCCGGTCACGCGCATCCTCGTCGAGAAGGGCCGCTTCGTCGGCGTGGAAACCAGTCAGGGAACGGTCCGTGCTGAACAGGCGGTCATCAGCACCGGCCTGTGGACGCGGAATGTAGCTGCTGAACTCAACTGGTCGGTGCCGTTGCAGGCTGCCGAGCATTTCTATGTTGTCACCGAGGCGATTCCCGACCTGCCCCACGACCTGCCGACGATCCGCGATATGGACGCGCGCGTCTATGCAAAGGCCGACGCCGGGAAACTGCTCGTGGGTTTCTTCGAGGCCAATGGCAAACCTTGGGGCATGAACGGCATACCCCACGATTTCAGTTTCGATTCGTTGCCCGAAGATTTCGATCACATCGAACCGTATCTCTCTGCGGCCATCGGGCGCATGCCCATCCTGGCAAATGTCGGCCTCCAACTGAATTTCAACGGCCCTGAGAGCTTCACGCCTGATAACCGGTTCCACCTCGGGCCATCGCCTGAAATTCAAGGTCTGTATGTCGCCTCTGGATTCAATTCCTGCGGCATCGAGTCCTCGGGTGGTGCGGGCAAGGTGATGGCAGAGTGGATGTCGACAGGCTTGGCAGCGGGAGACTGCTGGGAAATGGACGTCCGGCGGTCAATGCCCTTCCAGCGGAACAGGCGGTATCTGTACGACCGCACGGTGGAGGCGGTCGGCAACCTCTGGTCGCTTCATTTGCCGCATAAGTCGCCGAGGACGGCACGCAAGGTCCGCGTGTCCCCCCTGCACGACCGCCTGTCCGCCGTCGGCGCTAATTTCGGTGAAAGTGCTGGTTGGGAACGCGTTCAATGGTTTGGTGCGCCTGGATCGCCGAATGAAAGCCATGCAACGTATGGCCGGGACGAGTGGTTCGAGCGAAGTGGCGCGGAGCATACAGCCACCCGCTCCGGCGTCACTCTGTTCGACCAAACCTCCTTCGCGCACCTTCTGGTGCAGGGTTCGGATGCCCTTGCGCTGCTACAGTGCTTGTCCACGAATGACGTGAACGTAGCGGTCGGCCGTGTTGTCTATACGCCGTGGCTGAACGAGCGAGGCGGTATGGAGTCCGACGTCACTATCGCACGCATCAGTGACGAGGAATTTCTTGTCGTGACAGCGGCCGTCCAACGCACCCGTGATCTCGCCTGGCTGCGCTTGCATGCCAAGGGAGCCGGCCACGTCTCGGTTGCCGACGTCTCATCCGGATATACGACCCTCTCCGTGATGGGTCCACGATCGCGTGAGTTACTGGAACGCGTCAGTCCGGCGGATTTTTCTAACGAGGCATTTCCCTTCGCAACGGCTCGTGAGATCGAGGTCGGGTATTGCCTCGCGCTCGCATTCCGGATGACCTTTGTCGGCGAGTTGGGCTGGGAACTTCACATCCCGACCGAACAAACACTAGGGGTCTACGACGCCTTGGTGGCCGCCGGCGCCGATCTCGGCCTGAGCCACGCCGGATATGTCGCTCTAAACACGCTGCGCCTGGAAGCGGGCTACCGTGACTGGGGTGCAGATGTTGGTGATGGGGACACCCCGTTGGAATCGGGACTGGGGTTCACGGTTGCCTGGGATAAGCGCGAGGATTTCATCGGACGCGCTGCACTGGAAGCCCAGCGCGGCAAACCTTTGCGCCGGCGGCTGGTCCAGCTCGCTGCCCCAGATGCCAAATCGTTGATGTTCGGGACCGAGCCTGTCTGGCGTAACGGCAGCCTTGTCGGATACTTGCGCTCGGCTGGATTTGGTCACACTGTCGGCTGTGGCATCGGCATGGGATATCTCACCTCAGAAGCCGGGGTGACGGCTGATTGGCTGTCCGGAGGGTCATTCGAACTCGAGATCGCTGGGGAGCGCTATTCCGCCATAGCTTCTCTGCGGCCATTCTATGACGCCGGACGCAGCCGCGTGAAGGGCGAGTGGCGCGGCGTGGAGGAGCTGGTTGCGCCTGAGCTCCTCAAGGCTTGCCTTTCGTAGCTGGACATCTCCAACAGACGTGCGGACTGATCTGAAATGTCATCTGATCAGTCTATGGTCCTTTCGCGATCATGCGTCCCGTTCTTTCACCTTCCTGTGAGCCGGCACAGCAGGGCGCAGCAGGAATCGGAACTTGTCGAGCTGATTGAGCGCACGGAACGCGATCTTACTGTTCTGGAGCGCTGCAAGCAGAATCTTGTCAGACGGTTCAGTGGCAGGTTGGCAGGGAGATGCATCTATATCCACCACTCCTCCTGCCCGGTTTCAAGGGCGCGAAGCCCTACCCCAAGGGACGATAAACTCCTCACCGTGCTCCTAGCGTCACGATGTCGGGAATAGTGTATAGGAGTCACTTCCGTTGAATTTGGCACAGATACTACCTCCGGAGCGATCGAGGTCTCGGGACCAAAAAACCTGGAGTGCTGTGATGATCTGTGCTCCGACGACCACCGGATCAATTGGTAAGATGAAGGTTGCAGCGTGTCCGCCCCAGCCTGTGTCGATGATGTCAAACTCGTCGGACAGGTCGCGCCGCGCCCTATACCTTCAGAAACCAGCCTGTCGCCCGTTCCCGACGCGGCAAATGCGGACTTTGCAGCCAAAATATGGTTCCCATCGACAATCGACTTCCACATCCTGCCCGACATGAGCAGAATAAACGGGTGATAGCACTGACCAGCAACACTCTCTCTTCGCCGGTCGCGATGACGGCGCAGAAAGTTGGCCATTCTTTCTTCGATGACCAAAAGCCTGGAAGCTGAGACCGGCGGCTCGACCCATCCAGTCGATCGTGATGATGACCCTGGAGCGGGAACGCGCGGACATCATCGACAAGTTCAAGCGGGATCTCAAATCCTTACCCGAGATTGCGACGCGTTCGACATAACCGGCGAGGCCGACTTTGTGCTCTATGTCACCGCACGTAGCCTGGAGGATTACGATCAGTTCATGCGCAAGTTCTTTTCTCAGAACGCTCGTATAAAGAGCCTAAAGACCATGGTGGCAGCCAACCGGCTCCAGGCTACGCTTGGTGTCCACCTTCTTCGAGTTGACGGATATGAAGGCTAAGGCTAAGGGCGCTTTGGGCGACGTTCACCACAATACAAATATCTGAGTTGCCTGAAATTCCGCGTAAGTCCGGCCTACCCGTAATGCATCCGGGAGGGTTGTCACACTGGAAGCTATCTCGGAATCGGATGCAGGCACAAACAGGAGTGAGCGCCAACCGCCTTCGCGGAATGCCTAGGCGGGCGCAGTCTCGTTCCGTCGAGATCACGAAGTCCCAACGTCAAGCTGATAAGCCCTGAGCGGGCCGCCCAAAGCCCAATATAGATTTTATACGAGCACCATCGTGTTTTCAGATGGGGGCTGGGACGACCCAGCGTGAATTCCTCCCTGACCAGATCGGGCGGCAATGGCCGACGCTGCCATCTCGAAGCGAGATGATGGCGATATAAACACTGCATTTGACTGCGCACCCCTTCCGACAAATGCTCGCCTAGCCTTCCGCGAGACAAAAAAGACAAGGGAAGTGCGGGGCACCACGGGGAGCGTGGACATCAATTTGCAGGCGTTTGGCCACCACCCGTCCCGGTAATGGCGGGAGAGTCCGTGCTCAATTCCGAGAAGGATCGTACGCATGAACTACCAAAAACCCTTTCTGCCCAATGAGTTCGATCGGCGCGTTCTAAATGTGAAAAAGCGCATGGAGAAAGCCGGATTCGATCTGCTCATCTGCCAGGATCCCGCTAATATGGGCTGGCTGACGGGCTTCGACAGCTGGTCCTTCTACACACCGCAAGCTGTGATGGTTCACCTTAAGGAGGACATGCCGTTTTGGTTCGGACGTCCGATCGACGCCAAGTCAGCCCACATTACGACAAATCTGCCCGCCGGAAACATCGTCTCCTTCTCCGAAACCCTCGTTCACCACCCCGATGACCATCCCTTCGATGAATTGTGTGACCTCATCACGTCAAAGAGCTGGGGGTCCGATCGAATCGGTGTTGAGCTCGACACCCATTACTACACGGCAAGAGCGCATCAGCATTTGGTACGGGGCCTTCCCAACGCCAAGATCAGCAACAATCGGGAACTGGTCAACTGGGCCAGGCTCGTCAAGTCCGAGGCCGAGCTGGTATACATGCGGGAAGCCGGACGCATCATCAGCAAAACCATGCGTGAGGCGATTGCCAAGCTCAAGCCGGGTGTACGCGAATACGAGGTCATAGCGGACGTCTACCGCAACCAGGTCTTGGGTGTGGATGGTAAGTTCGGTGATTACACAGGCCTTTGTCCCTTGATTCAGGTCGGAGAGGGGACGAGCACCCCCCACCTGACATGGAGCGACCAGCCTCTGCCGAAATCCGGTTTGGTGGTTATGGAGCTAGGGGCGGCACGGCGCCATTACACTACCCCTCTTACCAGAACTGTGCACATCGGAAAGCCGCCAGAGGAGGTCTCGCGGTTGGCTGCAGTAATCGTGAAAGGCGGCGATGTGGCCCTCGAAGCGGCTAAGCCTGGCGTGACTGTCGAGGACGTTGCAGCCGTATTCCAGAGTATTCTGAAGCGAAACGGCTACAGCAAGGATAGCCGCGTGGGTTATTCCATCGGTATCGCTTATCCCCCAGACTGGGGCGAACGCACGGTGAGCATCCGCGCCGGCGAAAGAACCCCCCTGCAGGAGGGCATGTGCTTTCACTTTCAGTCCGGGGTTTGGCTCGATGATTTTGGCGCAGCGATCTCGGAACCCTTCGTTGTAACCGCCAAAGGCGGGCAGCGATTCTGCGATGTAGAGCGCCGCCTGATCGTCATTGACTGACGGTTTACATCCGACAGCCGAGCAGCCCGCCCGTTTCATTCCCGGACGGGGCGGAGAAAAAAACGCACTGGGCCGTCATAGTTCGCAGGAAAACGCCTCCAAGGCAAGACATCGCGCCGTCAATCGCACCCAGACGGAATTGTACACTCGACCAGACCGGAGACCAGTCTCCGGAAAAGAACGCTTCAAGGAAATGCAGAGAACCCAATCATAACAAGAAGGGAACATGAAATGAACAGGAAACTTGCGAACATCGTGGCCGCCTTGGGCTTCGCCATCGCGGGCGCCACCGCACAGGCCCACGCAGGAGAATTGGCAGACCGTATCACCAGCGGCAAATCCATCCGGATCGGGTTCGCGAATGAAGACCCATACGCCTTTCCGGACAGTAACAATCAGCCGGTCGGATTCGTAAACGCGATTGCTCTCGGCGTCCTTAAACAGATGGGTTACGATAACATAGAGACCGTCGTTACGGATTGGGGCGGGCTTATCCCCGGACTACAGTCTGGACGCTTTGATATGGCTACGGGCGGTCTCTACATCCTTAAATCAAGGTGCGAGAGCGTCACATTCTCCGAGCCTTTGGCGAAGGTAACTGACTCGCTTATCGTTAAAGCTGGCAATCCGAAAGGGCTCACCAATTACGAGGATATTGCGACAAAGGGCGCGATGATGGTGACTGGCATTGGATACAGCAACATAGAGCAAGCTAAGAAGGCCGGCGTGCCGGATTCGCAGATTATGCAAGTGCCAGGCCAGACGGAGATACTGGCAGCGGTGGAGTCGGGACGCGCAGATGCGGGCGCAACTGGATATCTCTTGTCGCGGTCCGTCGCTGGCAAATCCGGCGGAAAACTTGAGGCGACGGACCCCGACGCGATGCCTGGATCCACTCAAAATTGGGTGAGCATAGCCTTCCGAGGCTCAGACAAGGACTTCGTAGAGAAATTTAACGATGCTCAGAAGAAATACATCGGAACTCCCGAGATGATGAAGGCCGTCGAGGCTTACGGCTACGACGCAAAGCTGCTGCCGGGTGACAAGACTGCGGAGTGGGTTTGCGCCAACCGCTGACCGTAATGTACGCCTCCTGGGGAGGCTTGGCCTCCCCAGCGCGCGAACAGAGGATGGCAAATGCCCATCTGGGAATTTTTACAGAGGTATAGTTCTGTGGTGATGCACGGAACGTGGGTAACTTGCCTGCAATTTCTGCTCGCGGCTCTCGTTGCGGTATCCATTGCTCTGGTGATAGGAATCGGAAAGCTTTCGGCAAACCCGCTGATCCGCGGGGCATGCGTAGTCTACATTGAACTCTTCCGCGGAACATCCCTTCTGGTCCAACTCTATTGGATCTTCTTTGTCTTGCCTCTCTTTGGCATTACGCTTCCAAATTTCACTGCTGGCTTCATATCCGTGGGATTAAATTATGGCGCATATGGTGCAGAGCTTGTGCGAGGCGCGATCCAAGCAGTCCCCCGCGGACAATGGGAGGCGGCGACTGCGCTATCTATGTCGCCGTTTGCAAGAATGCGCCGCATCATATTGCCCCAGGCGATTGCTATTATGCTGCCTCCGTGGGGAAATCTTTTGATTGAGTTGCTCAAAGGCACGGCCCTCGTCTCGCTCATATCGGTGACGGATTTAATGTTCCAGGCCAAGCAAATCAACGCCTCAACTTACCTTTCAGCACAAGCCTTCGGGACCGCCCTCATAATTTACTACCTTTTCGCAAGAGGGCTCATTACGCCTTCGATGCGTTGGGCGGAGCATGCGGTCGCGCGGAGGTTGGGTCGGTCGTGAATTTTGAATGGAGCTGGACCCTTACCTGGGAGATAATGCCACGGCTGCTGTGGGCGACCGCGAATACGCTTCTTGCGGCCGGTGCAGGTTACGCGATTGCACTGGTTGGAGGTCTAATCTTTGCGTTGGCACAGCGAGCGGCGCTTGGACCGGTACGTTGGGCTGTACGAGAGTTTGTTGAGTTCATTCGCTCGACACCGCTTGTTCTACAGATTTTCTTTGTGTTTTATGTCGCTCCACAATTTGGCATGCAATTGTCGCCTTGGACATCTGGGCTATTGGCGATAGGCCTCCATTACTCTGCATATTTGTCAGAGGTCTATCGCGGGGGTCTTGAAGCAGTGCCCCGTGGCCAATGGGAAGCGTGCCGCGCGATTAACATGTCGGCGCGCGATACTTATTTCCGGATCATTATTCCACAAGCGCTGGTCCCCGCTGTGCCAGGCATGGGAAATTACCTAGTAGGCATTCTCAAAGATACACCGATGCTTTCTGTCATTGGTGTGATGGAGCTCATGCATGCTGCAAACTCGATCGGTTCCGAACATTACAGGTATCTTGAGCCTTTTACGCTGGTGGGCCTGATTTTCTTCCTAATTTCGCTGCCCACCGCCGGACTTATAAAGCTATTAGAACGCCGACTTCGATTGGGGCTGGGTCTGTGACCGTGGATAAATCTGATTACCCTCTTGCGTTACCTCACACAGACCAGCCCATGGTCAGGTTTATGAATGTCAATAAGAGTTACGGGAAACTCAACGTCATCGAACAACTGAATTTCGACGTTGCTGAAGGAGAGATGGTTTCAATCATCGGTCCGTCCGGTTCAGGCAAGACCACTGTCTTACGCACCCTCATGACCCTCGAGACTATAAACGACGGCGTTATCTACGTTGAAGGCAAGCCGCTCACTCACATGGCCAAGGGAGGGGCGCTAGTTCCAGCTGATGAGCGTTACCTTAGACGGATGCGAACCTCTATTGGCATGTGCTTTCAGAGCTTTAATTTGTTCCCTCATATGACCGCGCTCCAGAACTGCATGGAGGGCCCCGTGCAGGTTCTAGGTCTTTCAAAAAAAGAAGCACGGGAGCGTTCGGAAGAGTTGCTGCACATGGTCGGCATGATCGACAAAAGGGATCAACATCCTTCGCGTCTTTCCGGGGGACAACAGCAGCGCGTCGCAATTGCGCGAGCGTTGGCTATGCGACCAAAGGTGATGCTCTTCGATGAGGTTACCTCCGCATTGGATCCGGAGGTGATTGGGGAAGTGACAAACGTGATCCGCAAGCTCGTTACCGAACACAATCTCACTATGCTGATGGTAACCCACCAGATGGGGTTTGCGCGCGATATTTCTGACCGTGTCTGCTTCTTTTTCGGCGGAAAGATAGAAGAGCAAGGCACTCCCAGTGAACTTTTTGGAAATCCGCAACGTGAGCGGACGAAGCAGTTTTTGTCCGCGGTCAAGGAAGCGATCTGAAGATCCGATCGATTGCCTTGGTCCGATCACGGTCCGCGGCCCGGTGCGTTCCCACGTTCTTTTTGAGCACGTTTCCTGAGTGACATTCCGACCGGTCAAGCCAAGAACTCGGTCCTAGCGGCTTTGGTGGGTCGGTGGCGTGATTATCGGCCCCTTAATCTGTCCGCCTCTCAAAAGTGGGGTCGACATTGACAGCTTTCTGGCGTGCCGCGCTGGCGAGGCCTCCTCTGATCGCCTGCAGCCTTTTGCTGCCCGATGTCGTTGGCACATGACCGGCGATTAAGCTCCGGCTGGCTCGTGCGAGACGCTGTTTTCTCGCCTTGCCGGGCGTCTTGCTGGCCGGTGATCCATTCGCGTGGCATCTACTAGCCCTTTACTCGACATCCGTCACGAACGCTCCGCTGGCCAACTCCGCCCCATTTTCATGCCGATGGGCAACAGGGTCTTATTTCGATCACGGCCAGCAAGACCTTCCTTTCGGGTCTTGTTACGGCGGAGGCGCCCGGAGGATGCTCTGACGTCTCCGTGCATCCGTTGCGAGACCATCTTGTCACAAGATGAATCCGACCGGCAAACTGAATTTGACATAGAACCTCCGGCAGTGAACCTACCGCTGTTCAGCTCTTGCCTGGATTCGGATTAGTAAGGTTAATCAAGATGGTGGCTGGAGAGGAGACCAGCTCGAATGACAACACCCCTTTCCAAGAATCTGCGCGAGCGTATCGTACTTGCGATTGAAGCTGGCGAGAGCTGCCGGTCGGTCGCGGCTCATTTTGGGATTGCGGTTTCTTCAGCCGTTAAGTGGTCGCAGCGCTACCGAATGAGCGGTTCTGTCGAGCCTCGCAAGATGGGTGGCCACCGCAAGCGTGTTCTGGAGCCTCACCGGGATTTCATTCAGGAGCGAATTGACAAGGCGCCGCGTTTGACACTGCACCAGTTGAAAGCCGAGCTTGCGGCGCATGGTGTGAAGGTCTCACATGAGACCGGTATGGCAATTCCTGCGCCGTGAGAGGCTAAGCTTCAGAAAATACCCAGGACCCGTGCCAACGTCGCGAGGTGACGGGAACGCAGGGCTCTAGCACATGCCGCTGGAAGGCGGTCAGCCGCTGTGGGAGCCGACGAAGATGTCGTTGCCGCTTCCAGGGTCCACGAGCTTGAGAGCGCTTCCGCGATCTCGAGCTGATGCTCGGCCGCAAAGCAATGGAGAACGAAATCGTCAAGGAACCCGTTGAGGTGGCTCGCCCAAAAACAGACCTTGCCATTGGTGCCCTGGACCGATCCGAGAATGCTCTCCCGAGAGCGCCGCTGCCACAACCCTGGGCGTCGTCAGGTCCAACCTGATCGAACGCGCCGCTACGCCAGTCCCGCGTGGCCCCCGTCGCGCGCCGGAGGACGCCGAGCTGCTGGCCAAGATCAGACCAGTCGTCGATAGACTCCAACCTATGGCTATCGCCGGGGTCACACTGCTGAGCGACCGGAACGCCGGCTCGATCCTCGACCATTTCCTTCCACTGCAGGTGCGAGGGGCGGCAAACAGCACCGAATAGGAACCGGTTTTCGGATAAAGCTCTTCTCGATGAAGCATTCGTCGGTCGATCTTCGCCAGCTCCATCGCGATCTACCGTGCGGTACGGTCCGACCCATTTGCTCATTTGCAGCTACGAACGTGATCGGATCCATGAACTGTCCTGGGGAGCGGTAGACAGAAACCTAGCAGCCTCCGCCGCCCGAGCGGTCAGCTATCCTTATGCTCGCGTTCAGGGCCCACGCCACAATCGCGGTTCCTCCTTGGTGCATACACGGGGTGCTAAGGCCTCTTTAAAGTTGCGGACGGCAACTGCCAAGCGGCACCAGGGAGCTGGCGAGGTGGTATCAGGGGTCGCAATGCTTCCTCCGCCGGACTAGCTCGGAGGCAGCAAGAATTTTCTCGCAGCGTCGCAGAGGACGACAGCGCCTATGGCGATTGCTTGCTCGTCGACTTGGAAGGGAGGATGATGGAGCGGATAGACCGCGCCAAGCTCCTCATTTCGAATGCCAAGCCGGAAATAGACCGACGGGCACTTCTCGCTGTAGAAGGCGAAATCATCGGCTGCGGTCCAGCCCGGCGCGATCAGCATGTTGTCCTGCCCCAGCAGGCCGGCACCGGTTCGGCGGACGATCTCGACCATGTCAGGGTCGTTAATTACCGGTGGTTCGCCACGCCTCAGGTCCACCTCGGCACTGGCATTGTGGCTAAGCGACGCCCTCCACGATCTGGCGCAGCCTCTTCCAGGCATGCTGGCGGGTCGCTTCATGCCCGCGGCGGATCGTGCCTTTCAGCCTCGCCTCGGCGGCGATCACATTGTGGGCGCCGCCGCCTTCGATGCCGGTGATCGAGACGACCCGCGGGTCATACGGATCGATCTCGCGCGACACGATCTTCTGCAGCTCTGTCACTATGGAGCAGGCGACGGCGATGGCGTCGACGCCTTCGGACGGTTTTGCCGCATGCGCGGAATTGCCTGTGACGGTGATGTCGAAAATATCGCAGGCAAGCGTATACGGCCCCCCGCCGACCGCAATCTTTCCGGTCGCGGTATAGGGATCGACATGGATGCCGATCGCCGCGTCGACGTCGTCCAGCAGCCCTTCCTCGACGACCCGGCGGCCGCCGAGCGGTTCCGCCTCTTCGGCGGGCTGGAAGATGATTCTGACGGTGCCGCTGAATGACTGCTTCTGGCGCTCCAGAAGAACGCTGGCGGCATAGCCCATGGCGGTATGAGCGTCGTGGCCGCAGGCATGCATGACCCCCGGGCGCTCGGAGCTGAACGGCACGCCCGAGGCTTCCGTGATCGGTAGCGCGTCGATGTCGACGCGGATCACGATTTTGCGGTTCGAGGGACCGGCCGCACCGACGACATCGACGGCGAGACCGAAGCCGGCCACGGGCCTGATGCCGCTC
>NZ_RZSX01000290.1:0-6839 GCF_004023105.1 Mesorhizobium sp. M5C.F.Ca.IN.020.32.2.1
GAATAGGAGTGATGGTATACGAGATCATGTGCCGTGATCTCGGAACGTCGCGCCCGCCCCTCAGCTGGCTGCCGCCATTTTCTCCCCGTAAACGGGAGAAGGACGCTCTCATCGCCTGTTTCGCCAACCGCCAGCGCTGCATGGGCCCTCAGCGCATTGCCGTCCGAGCCCTCGACGCCTAAAACAACCCCCCTTCACCCTAAGCTGAATTGACCGTGCCACCCTGACATGCCAAAGGCCTAGCCTTTCGTCTGGAGAACCTCCGATGACCGATCGCGTCGAAATCGCCGGATTGAGGATTGCCCGCGAGCTTTATGATTTCGTCGTGAACGAGGCGCTGCGGGGCACCGGCATTGCAGCCAACGCGTTCTGGACCGGCTTTGCGGCCATCGTGCACGATCTTTCGCCGAAGAACCGGGCGCTGCTCGAAAAGCGCGAAGCCCTGCAGGACCAGATCGACCGCTGGTATCGCGACAATGGCGCGCCCAGCGACATGGAATCCTATAAGGGGTTCCTGAGGGAGATCGGCTATCTCATGCCGGAAGGGCCGGCCTTCTCCGTCGCGACCGAAAATGTCGACCCGGAGATTTCGGCGGTCGCCGGGCCGCAATTGGTGGTCCCGGTGATGAATGCGCGCTACGCGCTGAATGCCGCCAATGCGCGCTGGGGCTCGCTCTACGATGCGCTCTACGGCACCGATGCCATTTCCGAGACCGACGGCGGCGAGAAGGGAAAGAGCTTCAACCCGTCGCGTGGCGCCAAGGTGATCGCCTGGGCTAAAGGTTTTCTCGATGAGGCCGTACCGCTCACGACAGGCAAATGGGCTGGGGTGAACGGGCTTTCGTTCGTCAATGGTATGCTGCGGCTGGGCGAGGGCTCCGGTGTCACCACGCTCGCCGATCCCAGGCAGTTCGTCGGCTATCGCGGCGACGCCGCCGATCCCGAAGCTGTCCTGCTCACCAGGAATGGCCTGCATATTGAAATCGTCATCGATCGCGCCAATCAGATCGGCCGGACCGATGCAGCCGGCATTGCCGATGTCATCCTGGAATCGGCGCTGACCACCATTCAGGACTGCGAGGATTCGGTCGCAGCGGTCGATGCCGAGGACAAGGTCATCGTCTACCGCAACTGGCTCGGCCTGATGAAGGGCGACCTGGCGGAAGAGATCACCAAGGGCGGCAAGACGTTTACCCGAAAGCTCAATCCGGATCGCAGCTACACTTCGCGCGGCGGCGGTACGCTGACGCTGCCCGGCCGTTCGCTGATGCTGGTCAGGAATGTCGGTCACCTCATGACCAATCCGGCGATCTCTGACCGCGACGGCAACGAGGTGCCGGAAGGCATCATGGATGCGGCGATGACGGCGCTGATTGCGCTGCACGATGTCGGGCCGAACGGACGCCGCGCCAATTCCCGCGCGGGCTCGATGTATATCGTAAAGCCCAAGATGCACGGGCCGGAGGAAGTCGCCTTCGCCGTCGAGATTTTTGGCCGCGTCGAAGCCCTGCTCGGCATGGCGGAAAATACCATCAAGATGGGCATCATGGACGAGGAGCGGCGCACCACCGTCAATCTCAAAGAGGCGATCCGCGCCGCCAAAGACCGCGTCGTCTTCATCAACACCGGTTTTCTCGACCGCACCGGCGACGAGATCCACACCTCGATGGAAGCCGGCCCGATGATCCGCAAGGGCGACATGAAGCAGGCCGCCTGGATTGCCGCCTACGAAGCCTGGAACGTCGACACCGGGCTGGAATGCGGGCTGGCCGGCCACGCCCAGATCGGCAAGGGCATGTGGGCGATGCCTGATCTGATGGCGGCGATGCTGGCGGAAAAGATCGCTCATCCCAAGGCCGGCGCCAACACCGCCTGGGTGCCGTCGCCGACGGCGGCGACGCTGCACGCCACCCATTATCACAAGGTCGATGTCCCTGCCGTCCAAGTGGCGCTGAAAAGTCGGCCCAAGGCAAAGCTCGACGACATCCTGTCCGTGCCGGTCGCGGCGCGGCCGAACTGGTCTCAAGAAGAAATCCAGAAGGAGCTCGACAACAACGCGCAAGGCATTCTGGGCTATGTCGTTCGTTGGATCGACCAAGGCGTCGGCTGCTCGAAAGTGCCTGACATCAATGACGTTGGCCTGATGGAGGACCGCGCCACGCTGCGTATCTCCTCGCAGCATATCGCCAACTGGCTGCACCATGGCGTGTGCACATCAGACCAGGTGATGGAGACGATGAAGCGCATGGCTGGCGTCGTCGACCGCCAGAACGCAGGCGATCCGCTCTACCGGCCGATGGCGCCCGACTTCGACAGGTCCATCGCCTTCCTCGCCGCCTGCGACCTCGTTTTCAAGGGCCGGGTCCAGCCGAACGGCTACACCGAGCCGGTGCTGCACGCACGACGGCTGGAGCTGAAGGCGAAGGAAAGAGCTGGATAGCACAAGCCGCCGTTGCAAGGCGCAGTCTCACAATACGTGGCGCGAAATAGAAAATCTTCCGACGCCGCATGTTTGAGATGCCCAGTCTGAATCATCCGACGGATATTAGGTATCGCTAAGATAGCGTTGTCCCGGTGCATGCGATCTGCTACGATTTTAATCACCGACAACGGCTCTGGGAGGCCGTGCGTCCGAATCATGCACAAGATCAACTCAAAAAACCGGAGAATGGCCATGAAACGGCTTCTGACGGTCGCCGCCCTTTCGGCGGCGGGCAGTTTGTTTGCGATGCAAGGCGCAGCCGCCGACGACGCTGCGATGATCAAGAGCGCTGAATCCGCCGCACCCCCCGCTGTAGCAAGCGGCGCTACGATCCACGCCATGGATGAGAAGGGATCAATGCGCACGCTGCGCGAGGGCACAAACGGCTTCTGGTGCATGCCGGACAACCCGGCCACGCCTGGCCCGGATCCAATGTGTGGCGATGCCAACGCGATGGACTGGGCAGTGGCGTGGATGGGAAAAAAGGAACCGCCCAAGGGCAAGGTCGGTTTCATGTATATGCTGTCCGGCGGCACTGACGGCAGCAACACCGATCCTTATGCGACAAAGCCCGAGGAAGGCAACAATTGGGTGGAGACTGGACCGCACGTGATGATCGTCAACGCAACGGACCTGATGCAGGGCTATCCGGCGGACCCCAAGCCTGACACGTCCAGGCCATATGTGATGTGGGCGGGCACTCCCTACGCACATCTCATGATCCCGGTTAAGTAGCTGCCGTCGAAATGACTGGCGATAACGATCGGGCTGCGTAGCATCAGACTGTCGAGTTCCGGCCTGGGCCGCCTCCGGCCCGCAGGCTGACCGACGCCGATCCGCGCGTATTGTGGGTCAGCTGATTCCAGGCCCGCTTCGAGCGGCGGCACCGCGCAACCGATGGCGACATGCGCCACGCAAATCGTCAGGCTGGCGGCCGACGGCGTCTGGTTGGCCGACCTGGCGACGATCGCTCTTCCCGAAGGCAGCAACTGCGCGTCGAGCTCCTTGGGATGACCCGACAGCCCGGAACCGATGTATAGGCTTGCTGGCTACTCGGCGGGCAAGCTTTCCGGCGCTGGACATTGCACTCTACGCCGCCTGCGCCATTCGCTCCGAGCTCATGCGGTAGGAAATCGCCTCGGCCAGATGGATACGGCCGACCGTCTCGCTGGCCTCGAGATCGGCCAGCGTTCGCGCCACTTTCAGCACCCGGTGGTAGGCGCGCGCGGAAAAGCCGAGTTTTTCGCTGGCGTCCCTGAGCAGCGACAGGCCTGATGCATCCGGCATCGCGATCTCCTCGATGACCGAGGGCGAGCAATGCGCGTTGGTGGTGGCAGGGGTCGCGCCGAGCCGCTCGAAACGTTCGCGCTGGATTGTCCGGGCGCGTGCGACGCGCAGCGCCACCGCGGCACTTTTCTCCGCCCGGTCCGGCCGGATCAGATCGCTGGCCGAGACCGCCGGCACCTCGATCCGGAGATCGATGCGGTCGAGCAGCGGGCCGGAAATGCGCGCCTGGTAGTCGGTGCGGCAACGGTCGCCGCGTAGGCAGCGATAGCCCGGCTCGCCGGCCATGCCGCAGCGGCACGGGTTCATCGCCGCGACCAGCTGGATGCGCGCCGGATAGGTGACGCGATGGTTGGCGCGGGCGATCATGCAGTCGCCGGTCTCCAGCGGCTGGCGCAGCGCGTCGAGCGCCTGCGGCGAGAATTCGGGAAACTCGTCGAGGAACAGCACGCCGTGATGGGCAAGCGACGCCTCGCCCGGCCGCACCCGCAGGCCGCCGCCGACCATCGCCGCCATCGAGGCCGAATGGTGCGGGGCGCGGAACGGCCGCCGGTCGGTCAGCTTGCCTTCGCCGAGTTCGCCGGCAACCGACGCGATCATCGAGACTTCGAGCAATTCCCTCGGCGCCAGCGGCGGCAGGATCGACGGCAGCCGCTGCGCCAGCATCGATTTTCCCGAACCCGGCGGTCCGACCATCAGCAGATTGTGACCGCCGGCCGCCGCCACTTCGAGTGCCCGCTTGGCGGTCTCCTGGCCCTTGATGTCGGCCAGATCCGGCAGGTCACGCGCCGAGGCATGGATGCCGGCCTCCGGCCGTGACAGGACCTGCGTGCCGCGAAAATGATTGGCAATGGCGATCAGGCTGCGCGGCGCCAGAATGTCGAAATCCTGGCCGGCCCACGCCGCTTCCGGCCCGCAGGTGAAAGGACAGATCAAGCCCTTGCCTTCGGCATTGGCGCCGATCGCCGCCGGCAACGCGCCAGCCACCGCGGCGATGGTGCCGTCGAGCGACAGCTCGCCAAGCACGACATAGCCGGCCAGCATGTCGCCCGGAATGGCCCCCAATGCCGCCATCAGGCCGAGCGCGATCGGCAAATCGTAATGGCTGCCTTCCTTGGGCAGGTCGGCCGGCGCCAGATTGACCGTGACCTTCTTCGACGGCATCGACAGGCCCGACGCATGCAGCGCCGCCTGCACCCGCTCCCGGCTCTCGGCCACCGCCTTGTCGCCGAGACCGACGATGTGCATGTTGACCTTGCCCGGTGCTATCATCACCTGCACGTCGACCGGCACCGCCTCGATGCCCTGGAAAGCGACCGTTCGGACCCGCGCAACCATTTCTCTGCCCCCGGATATGAGCTCGCCCGAAGCCCATGCGATCATGCCGCGAACGGCGTCACCGGAGACAACCACAGATTTTGGGCAAAGGCAAGAACATTACAGGAACAATTGAACGCTACAATCTGATGGCGTCGCGGCTCTGGGTCGGAAAAACGCTGTTCCGCCAAGCGTGCGCTACTTGCGTTTGTCCTCGACCGCATCCCAGAACAGGCTCGCAACATCGGCGCCACCAAAACGCTGCACCTCGCGCACGCCGGTCGGCGACGTCACGTTGATCTCGGTCATGTAGTCGCCGATAACGTCGATGCCGACAAGGATAAAGCCGCGCTCTTTCAGCGATGGGCCGATGCGGGCGCAGATCTCGCGTTCGCGCGCCGTCAGTTCGGTTTTTTCGGCGCGGCCGCCGACATGCATGTTGGAGCGTGAATCATGCTCGGCCGGCACCCGGTTGATGGCGCCGACAGGCTCACCGTCAATCAGGATGATGCGTTTGTCGCCGGCGCGCACCTCCTTCAGATAACGCTGCACGATGTAGGGCTCGCGGAACAACTGGCCGAACATTTCGAGCAGCGAGGCAAGGTTGCGGTCGGCCTCGTGCAGGTGGAAGATGCCGGCGCCGCCATTGCCGTAGAGCGGCTTGACGATGATGTCGCCGAACTCCTTGCGGAAGGCGGCGACCTCCAGCGGGTCCTTGGTGATCAGCGTTTCCGGCATCAGGTCGGGAAATTCGGTGACGAAGATCTTTTCCGGGCTGTTGCGCACCCACGCCGGGTCGTTGACCACCAGTGTCTTGGGATGGATGCGCTCGAGTATGTGCGTCGTGGTGATGTAGTTCATGTCGAACGGCGGATCCTGCCTGAGCAGGACGACGTCCATCTCCGACAGGTCGGTGCGGACTTCTTCACCGAGCGAATAGTGATTGCCCTTCTCATCGCGGACCTGCATTTCCTCGATGCGGGCAAACACCTTGCCGCCGCGCAGCGACAACCGATCGGGCGTGTAGTGCAACAACTGATGGCCGCGCCGCTGCGCTTCCAGCGACAGCGCAAAAGACGTGTCGCCGGCAATCGAAACGGTGGAGATGTGGTCCATCTGGACGGCGATTTTCAGAGGCATGGCGGATCTCCGGCGGATCGGATGGGCATTTGTGCTTGCCCTTACAACCTCGCCGGTGATCTGCCAATCGCGACATTTGAGGATTGCCTGCTGCATGCGGGGCGTCTGTCGGCCAGTTGCAGACAAAGCGAGGCTGTGCGTGCGCTCGATGCCTCGTGGGGTTGGCCGCCGCTGCAAGGACGCGTAGTGGGACGTGATCGTCTTTTTGTCTGACATAAGCCTCGGGAATCGGTTTTTCTCCCTTGCTCCCCCGACCGGGCTGGCTAGGATGCGCGCCGACTGAGCCTACAGCGCCGCGCGTCCTTTGGACGCGCAAAGGACGCTGTAGCACTTTGATTTTGCGCATGATCCTTTCCGAAATCGAAACCGATTCCGGGGTCATGCGCAGGGAGAAAAAAATGATGCCATCGGCACGCTTTGCCGACCTTCAAGGTGCCTCGGTGCTGATCACCGGCGGCGGCTCCGGCATCGGCGCGGCGCTGACCGAGGGCTTTGCCCGCCAGGGAGCGAAGGTCGCCTTCATCGACATCGCCGATGGCCCGAGCCTTGCGCTGGCCGACCGCATCGAGAAGGATCTCGGCCGCCGGCCTCTCTATCTCAAGACAGACATACGCGA
>NZ_RZSX01000291.1:0-6834 GCF_004023105.1 Mesorhizobium sp. M5C.F.Ca.IN.020.32.2.1
CTACCGCATGATCCACCGAAGTGTCAGCGGTTCGGTGAAAAGATTATACGAAATGAGATCAGCGGAGCGAACTTTTCGTTCGTGAGCACCGCACAAAGCGGTGCGACAAAATCCGCCAAAGATGGCCTTTTTGATGGGTGACGATCCACACAACCGGTGGAGAGAGCGATCCCGGGAACCTACAAAGTAGGTGGGCGCCGTATGAGAAAACCCACGGGTCTTCCCAGGGACAGCTCCCTAGGGATCATTAAGGCCCCGGGGAAAATGTTCTCCTGCCGGGAAGCGCAGACCGTCACGACCAATATAGGCTGACGATTGACCAAGCGCCAGAGAGATGGCCATGTTCGCCGGCTTAATTCGTCACAAAGCCCTGCCTGGGACAGGCGCGACACGAGGTTTCACCGCGCCTCGCCGCGGTGCCTTGCACAGGCTGGACTGTCTCCTTACGGTTGCCCATCAAAACCGAGGAGCAAGAATGCGTTTCGAAGGCACGGCGGCCTATGTCGCCGACAAGGATCTGATGGTGGCGGTCAATGCGGCGATCGCGCTGGAGCGGCCATTGCTGGTCAAGGGCGAGCCCGGCACCGGCAAGACCGAACTGGCCAGGCAAGTGGCGGCGGCGCTCGGCGTCGAGCTGATCGAATGGCACGTCAAGTCGACGACAAGGGCGCAGCAGGGCCTCTACGAGTATGACGCCGTCTCGCGGCTGCGCGACAGCCAGCTCGGCGACGAGCGCTTCAACGACATCAGGAACTATATCAACCGCGGCAAGCTGTGGGACGCCTTCGCCGCAGGCAAGAAGGTCGTGCTTCTGATCGACGAGATCGACAAGGCAGATATCGAGTTCCCCAACGACCTGTTGCAGGAACTCGATAGGATGGAGTTCTTCGTCTACGAGACCGGCGAAACGATCCGCGCCGCCGTGCGCCCGATCGTCATCATCACCTCCAACAACGAGAAGGAACTGCCGGACGCCTTCCTGCGCCGCTGCTTCTTCCACTATATCCGCTTCCCCGACGTCGAGACGCTGCACAGGATAGTCGACGTGCACTATCCCGGCATCAAGCAGAACCTGGTGCGCGCCGCATTGACCCAGTTCTACGAGATCCGCGACGTGCCTGGCCTGAAGAAGAAGCCGTCGACCTCCGAGGCGCTCGATTGGATCAGACTCTTGGTCGCCGATGACATCGCGCCCGAGGATCTGCGCGCCGATCCGAAGAATGCGCTGCCGAAATTGCATGGTGCGCTTTTGAAGAACGAACAGGACGTGCATTTGTTCGAGCGCCTGGCATTTATGGCGAGAAGGCAGGGGTGAGGAGCGGTCGGCCAAAGGCCGACGAAAAGCCAACGATTTGGCTTTTGGAGCGGCGAACGCCCGGAGCCATAGCGAAGGCCGGGCATACGCGTCGGACAGCGCTTTCCCGTTGCTGGACCGTTGCCGCCGGCCGGGCACCGAGGCAGCCTAGGCATAAAGCTTCGGAAGGGAAATGAAATGACCGGGATTACCGTCCGCCCACTGGCACAATCCGACCACGCCGACTGGCAGCGTCTGTGGACTGCCTACCTCAACTTCTACGAAACCAGACTGCCGGAGGAGGTCTACGCCGTCACCTGGAAGCGCCTGTTCACGGCGGGTGAGTTCGAACCGAAGGGGTTCATCGCGTCCCTCGACGGCAAGGCGGTCGGCCTGACGCACTATCTCTATCATCGCTCCTGCTGGTCGCAGGCGAACAATTGCTATCTGCAGGACCTGTTCGCCGACCCGGATGTGCGCGGCAAGGGCGTCGGCGCCGCCCTGATCGAAGCGGTCAAGCAGGAAGCCGGCAAGGTCGGCGTCAAGAACGTCTACTGGATGACCCACGAAACCAACACCACAGCGCGCAAGCTCTACGACCACGTGGCGCGGCGGACCGGCTTCATCGAGTATGATCTGCTATAGGCAATGCGATGTTCATCCCCTTCTTCCTCGAACTGAAGGCAGCGCGGGTTCCGGTCTCGCTCCGGGAATATCTGTCGCTGCTTGAGGGGTTGGAGGCGGGGCTGGTCGACTATGACGTCGAGGGATTTTACTATCTCGCCCGCTCAGCACTGGTGAAGGACGAGCGCCACATCGACCGTTTCGATCAGGTCTTTTCGCACGTTTTCAAGGGCGTCGAAGCGCTGGCTGGCGAAAACGCGGTCGATGTCGAAAACATTCCGGAGGAATGGCTGCGCCGGCTCGCCGAAAAGCACCTGACCGACGAGGAGAAAAAGCTGGTCGAAGCGCTCGGCGGTTTCGAAAAGCTGATGGAAACGCTGAAGAAGCGGCTGGAGGAACAGAAGGGCCGCCACCAGGGCGGTTCGAAATGGATCGGCACCGGCGGCACCTCACCCTTCGGCGCCTATGGCTATAATCCCGAAGGCGTTCGCATCGGCCAGCATGAAAGCCGCAACCGCCGCGGGGTCAAAGTCTGGGACAAGCGCGAGTTCAGGAATTTCGACGATGCCGTCGAACTCGGCACCCGCAACATCAAGGTCGCGCTGAAGCGGCTGCGCCGCTGGGTGCGCGAAGGCGCCGAGGAGGAGTTCGACCTGCCCGGCACCGTCCACGCCACGGCCGAACATGGCTATCTCGACGTGCAGACGCGACCTGAGCGACGCAATGCCGTGAAGCTGCTGATGTTCTTCGACGTCGGCGGTTCGATGGACGACCACATCAAAAGCGTCGAGCAGCTGTTTTCGGCTGCCCGTGCCGAATTCCGCCAGCTCGAATACTTTTACTTCCACAACTGCCTTTACGAAGGCGTTTGGAAGGACAATCGCCGCCGCCATGCGGAGGTGATCCCGACCTTCGACCTCCTCCACAAATACGGCCCGGACTACAAGGTGATCGTCGTCGGCGATGCTTCGATGAGCCCTTACGAGATCGCGCATCCCGGCGGCTCGGTCGAGCACTGGAATCCGGAGGCCGGCGTCGTCTGGCTCGGCCGTCTGCTGCAGCAATGGCCGAACGCGGTATGGCTCAACCCGGAAAACCAGAAGAACTGGGGTTTCACCCATTCGATCGCCATGATCCGCGATATCTTTGGCGGCCGCATGTTTCCGCTGACGCTCGCCGGGCTCGAAGCCGCGACGAAGCAACTTTCAAGGAAGCACTGAATGGATTTCCGGCAAGCAAGACAGGAAGGCCGATGACCTGTTTCCTCTGCCTGCAATGTGGCGTCCAGTTCACGGCGGCAGCCGCGCCGCCAGACCATTGCCCGATCTGCGAGGACGAGCGGCAATATGTGCGCTGGGAGGGCCAGGCCTGGATCACGCCGGAAGAGCTCGCCGCCGGGCATCGGATCGTGATCAAGGACGACGCCGGTCTGCTAGGCTTCGGCGTCGAGCCGCGCTTCGCCATCGGTCAGCGGGCGCTGCTGGCGCAAACGGCGTATGGCAATGTCCTGTGGGACTGCATCTCGATGGTCAGCGACGAGGCGGTGGCCGAAATCAACCGACGGGGCGGCCTGGCCGCGATCGCCATTTCGCACTGCCATTATTATTCGGCAATGGTCGAGTGGAGCGAGGCGTTTGGCGGCGTGCCGATCTACCTGCACGCCGATGATCGCAAGTGGATCATGCGGCCGCATCCGGCTGTTGTCAGTTGGGAAGGTGAGACCCGCGTCTTAAGCCCCGCGCTGACACTTATCCGTTGCGGCGGTCACTTTGCCGGTGGCCAAGTGCTGCACTGGAAACGCGAGGGCGGCGACGCCATCCTGGCCGGCGACATCTTGCAGGTGACGCCGACTCGCCGCCATGTCAGCTTTATGTACAGCTACCCCAACTACATCCCGCTCAATGCGGCGAAAGTGCTCGGCATCGAGGCTGCGCTGGAGCCTTTCGCGTTCGACCATATCTATGGCGCATGGTGGAACCAGAACGTCATCGGAGATGCAAAGACGGCATTTGCAGCGTCGGTTGCGCGGTATCTCACGGCGATCGCCTGAGGAATTCTTCGCGGCAGGATCGGAAATGCCGGCAAACGCCGTAACAAATGCCTATTTGGGCGAACTGGGGGAAGACAACCCCAATAGCGGCATGAGCTAAGAGGCAAAAATGGATAGTCACACCTACCCCGTAACCCGCACCGATGCCGAATGGCGCGCCCGGCTGACGCCGGAGCAATATGCGGTGATGCGCAACCACGGCACCGAGCGGCCGGGCAGCTGCGCCCTGCTCCACGAGAAGCGCGCCGGCACCTTTTCCTGTGTCGGCTGCGACCAGCCTTTGTTCGAATCCAAGCTGAAGTTCGAGAGCGGCACCGGGTGGCCGAGCTTCAACGATCCGGTGCCCGGTTCGGTCGAGACGACCGTCGACCGCAGCTATGGCATGGTCCGCACCGAATGCCATTGCGCCCGCTGCGGCAGCCATCTTGGCCATGTCTTCGAGGACGGGCCGCCGCCGACCGGCCTGCGCTATTGTATCAATGGCGTCGCGCTGAAATTCGAGCCGGCCCGCTGATAGGAATTCGACGGTGGCAAAGGACGGCTGCGGCCGCCCTTTGCCGGGCAGCACTTTCCTGTCAGATCACCACCACCAGGATCAGCCACAGCACAGCCCCCAGCGTCATCAGCGAAGCCTTGACGCCACCGGATTTTTCGGCGGTCCGCCACACCGCAAAAGTCAGGAAGAAATTATACGGCACCGGCGCGAAATGCACCGCCAGAACGAGAGCGAGCGGCAGCTTCAGCCCGAGGAGGATGAGCGCCAGCACCGACACTGCGACGTTGATCGCCGTGCCGACAAGGACAAGATCGCGCCAGAACAGCCGATCGAGCGGGGCCGTGCCTTGCCAGCGCGAGCGGAAGAAACCCGCCGCGCGGCCTGCCTCGCCGTCTTCGCCTTCGAAGGTCTCTGGCGCACTCATCGATGCGGCTTTCTCTCATTCGATAGCAGAGATGTCCAAAGCGGCAAGCCTGTCAACGCAACTCGATCATCGGCACGCAAGCGTATGATCTGACAGATTGTCATCAAACGGTCGTGAAACCTTTCTACGTCGCCCTTGTCGGCATCTCGGCAAGGGCATCTTACCGGAATTTGCCGCCTCCATCATCCAGTCGCCTGACAGGGAGGTCTTGAGATGAGCGATAATGTCTACAACGTGCTGTTTCTTTGCAACGCCAATTCGGCGCGATCCATCATGGCGGAAGCCATCCTCAATCGGATCGGTGCCGGCAGGTTCAAGGCCTTTTCCGCCGGTTCGCAGCCGAAGGGCGAGGTCAATCCCTTCGCACTGCAGCTGCTCGAAAGCCTCAATTACGATACGAGCTTCGCGCGTTCGAAAGGCTGGGACGAGTTTGCCGAGCCCGACGCGCCGGAAATGAACTTCATCTTCACGCTTTGCGACAGCACCGCAAACGAATCTTGTCCGATCTGGCCGGGTCATCCGATGACCGCGCTCTGGTCTATACCGGACCCAGCCAAGGCGGACGGCACCGAAGCCGAACTGCACCTTGCCTTTGCCGATGCCTATCGCATGCTCAACAACCGCATTTCGCTGTTCACCAATCTGCGGGTGGATGCACTCGACCATCTGGCGCTGCAACAGCATCTCGATGCGATCGGCCGGGATACGGCGAAGCCGAACTAATGCATGTCGCCCAAAAGTGCGCAGCGGTTTTGGGTAACGACATGCATAAAAACAAAACTAAAGCGCGTCGCACGAATCGCTTCAGCCGCGACGCGCTTTAGGCCCAAGCCGCCGACAGGCAGGCGAATTCACGAACCGGCTTCGCCACCCTCGCCGAGAACCTCGGCAACGGCGCGCTCGAAGCGCGATGCTTCCGTCACCAGCCAGTCAGTTATGGCCGGCAATTGGTCCTCGGCAAAGCAGTTCACCCGCCACAGCGAATTGATGCCGAGGCCCTCGCAAAACTGTTCCGGCCTGAGCTTCAACCTGTCTTCGATCGCCGGCTGGAACGGCTTCAACCGCGACCAGGCTTCCGTGGCACCGAACTTCTCGTTGCGGCCGAAGAAGACGCCGACATGGTTCTGGGCCGGCGCGACATACATCGAAAGGACCAAGGCGAAGTCTGGCAGCCCGCGCTGCCAGAACCAGGGTCCGCGCCGCGCCATCAGAGCCCTTTCTTCCGGATGCCGTTCCGAAAAGACCGTCCAGAAGCCGCGTTGGCGGAATTCAGAGGCGCGGCGGACGCCAAAGTCGAATTCGCTCATGGTTCGACCCGTTGAGGGCGCCGCAACCGGCGCCCAGGGCTGTTACCAGCCTTACACCATGCCGAGAGCGGCTTTGTAGAGGTCGAGGATGGTTTCCTCCTCTTGCCGCTCGGCCTGATCCTTCTTGCGCAGCCGGATGATCGACCGCATCGCCTTGGTGTCGAAGCCGGTGCCTTTGGCCTCGGCGAACACTTCCTTGATGTCGTCGGCGATCGTCTTCTTCTCTTCCTCGAGCCGCTCGATGCGCTCGATGAAGGCTCGCAGCTGGCCGGCGGCAACAGTCTGGCTGGTTTCGGTGATGTCGTCGGCCATTTTTTCTCCGCGTCGTTTTCCATGCCGCGACTCAGGAACTGTCGCGGCGAATTTGCAGCGGTTCGATGCCCGACCGGGGGCGACCGGTCAAGCTGTTATCGATGCGGCATGGAGGGCTGCCGCCAGACGCAGACAACTCTGCCTGGGCAACATTTCTGTCTCATCCGAATGCGATCAGCAGATCCTTGGCGTCGATCTGGTCGCCGGCCTTGACCAGCACTTCGGCGATTGTGCCGTCGCGCTCGGCATGCAATGCCGTTTCCATCTTCATCGCCTCGATCGACAGCAGCACGTCGCCGGCCTTGACCGCCTGGCCGGCGGCAACGG
>NZ_RZSX01000292.1:0-6825 GCF_004023105.1 Mesorhizobium sp. M5C.F.Ca.IN.020.32.2.1
CCACTAGCGGGAACCGGCCGCTACCGCGACAATTGGGAATTGTCGACGGCGCGCTCGACCTCGGTGGTGAAGTTCCTGATCGAAAACGGCGTGCCGGCCAACCGGCTGGTTGCGGCCGGCTTCGGTGAATTCCAGCCGCTCGACCCCGCCGACACCGAAGATGCACGCAACAAGAACCGCCGCATCGAGCTGAAACTGACCGAGCGCTGATCGCCCCGGCTCCAGCGGCGGCCGCATTTAGGGCGACAATGCGGGCTAGCAAGGCCTGAAAAGATTACCTTTTGATTACACTTTGCCGAGGATCGCTCCTAGCTATGTCACCGGGCCGAGAACCGCCGGCGGTGGAAGCGTCCATCGCGCCCGACGGAACCGACGGCCCACGGCTGGAAGGTGGCCCCCAATCGCCACCTCCCCTGTAAAAGGAGACGCAACATGCGCTCTTTCACTCCCAAGATCCTCAGGGCTGCAACGCTCGTCGCACTTCTCGTCACCGTTCCGTTTGCTGGCGCCTACGCCAGCCCGCGTGAGGCAGCTTTGATAAACCAGATAGAGAGCGTGGATACGTATACGGGCCGCGATGCAGGCCAACAGGATCAAGCCGGACGAGGCGCGTGACTTGCGCACGCAGGTCTCTCAACTTGATCGGGCCGCCCAGAGGGCCGCTCGAGATGGAACGATGCCGGCCACGCATATCATCAATTGCTGGCTGAACTCGATCATGTCAGCCAAAGGCTGCGGGCTGCCACCGGCAGCGCCTTCCTCATCGGCAGCGGCGGCGATGGCGGCGATCTTGCGCATGATCCTTTGATTCTTGCGCAGATCCGTTCCGCACCGAAGGCCCGCAGCAGATCCGTGCTCCGAAAATTGATTCCGATTTTTCGGGGTCATGCGCCCAGCCAAAGTACGATCAGCGCCAGCACTGCCGGTAGAGTCTGGATGTAGAGGATTTTCCTATCGACCGTCGCCGCGCCGTAGAGGCCGGCGATGGCGACGCAGAGCAGGAAAAACACCTTGATCTGGAAACCGGCCTCGCCGAGGTAAAGCCCCCAGATCAGCCCGGCTGCGAGAAAGCCGTTGTAAAGCCCCTGGTTGGCCGCAAGCACTTTCGATGCGCTGGCGAATTCCGGCGTCAGCTTGAACGCCTTGTGGCCGCGTGGCGTATTCCACAGCACCATCTCCAGATAGACGATGTAGAGGTGGATCAGCGCCACCAACCCGACCAGCACGTTGGCGATCATGCTTCATCTCCCGTCGCGGCACGGCGCCGCCTTGCGATATTGATCACGCACGCCACCGCTCCCGCAAGACGCATTGCGGCGTTCAGCTAGCAACCGATGTGCCCTTCGCTGACGGCCTTCAGGGTTGCCAATGCCCGCGCATTGGTATCTTTTCCCGCCGTTCAAATTCAGCGGAACCCATCATGTCCTTTCAAAAACTCGACGACCTCGGTCACAAGCTCGAAGCGCTGGAACATGCGCTCGCCATTCTCGGCGCCGACGAGGCGACCCATATGGCCGTGGGCGGCGGCGAAAAGCGCGCCGAGGCGATGTCGGCGCTGGCCGGCATGCATCACGCCAGAGCGACCGCGCCGGAGATCGCCGACTGGATCGCTGCGGCCGAGCAGGAAACGCTGAACGAAGAACAGCAGGCAGCGGTCAAGGAGTTCCGGCGGCAGTATACCAACCTGACCTGCCTGCCGGTTGAATTCGTCGAGCGCCAAACGACCGCGCGCATGCGCTCCGAGCAGCTCTGGCGCGACCTGCGGGCGAAAAACGACTGGACAGGATTTTTGCCGGCGCTCGAAGGCGTCGTGGCGCTAGTGCGCGAGGAAGCAGCACTTCGCGCCGACGTGCTCGGCCTCGATCCCTACGACGCGCTGATGGAGCAGTACGATCCCGGCAACCGCGCCGCCGACATCACGCCGGTCTTCGCCGAGCTGAAGACCTTCCTTAGGGATTTCGTACCGGAGGCAATGGCCGTGCAGGAAGAGCGGCTGGCGAAAAACCCTCTGAAGCCGCTTTCGGGCAGCTACGCGATCGAAAAGCAGCGCGAGCTTGGCCTCGCCATGATGGCGGCGGTCGGCTTCGACCTCACCCACGGCTCGCTTTCGGTTTCGCATCATCCGTTCTGTGGCGGCGTGCCGAGCGACGTGCGCATCACCACCCGCTACAAGACCTCCGACTTCCTGTCGGCACTGATGGGAGTGCTGCACGAGACCGGCCATGCGCTTTACGAACAGAACCTGCCGAAGGCATGGGCGCACTGGCCGCTTGGCAAAGCGCGCGGCATGGCCGTGCATGAAAGCCAGAGCCTGTTCGTCGAAAAGCAGATCGGCCGCAACCCGGAATTCTGGCGCTGGGCGCTGCCGGTGGTCGAACGGCACCTGGGCGAGACCTGGTCGATCGACGACATCCTGCCGCATGTTCATAGGGTCGAGCGCGGGCTGATCCGCGTCGACGCCGACGAGGTCACATATCCGCTGCACGTCATCCTGCGCTACGAGCTGGAGCAGGAGCTTGTCTCGGGGCGGCTGGAGGCCGCCGACCTGCCCGAGGCTTGGGACGCCAAGATGCGCGACTATCTCGGCCTGTCGACCATCGACAACCCGGCCGACGGGCCGATGCAGGACGTGCACTGGCCGGGTGCCGCCTTCGGCTACTTCCCGTCCTATACGCTGGGCGCCATGATGGCGGCGCAGCAATGGGCGGCGCTGACCAGAGACCATCCTTCGGCCGACGAAGACCTCGCCACGGGAAATTTCGCGGCGATCAACGACTGGCGCCGTGAAAAGATTTGGTCGCAAGGTTCGCGCTGGTCGACGCCCGACCTGCTCGAACGCGCCACCAGCGAGAAACTCAACGCCGCGCATTTCACCGATCACCTGAAAAAGCGCTACGGCGCATAGGACGGCACCCCCTCCCATCCATCCCACCTGACTGATCATTGGGGTTCTCGAAGATGATTCACCATTCTCGGTCCTAGCCGAGCCACCCTGCCTTGCAGGACGCAATTTACTTTTCTATCACTAGTGGCATTCGACTGTATCTGGGGACGTGCAGGGCATGGGGCGGGCAAGGCACTTTCAGGCGGCGACAACAGTGGCCGCAAGACTTACTATATTGGCAAGACTCACCGTATTGATTGTCATTTGCACGGTTGTACCGGCCATGGCCGGTACAACCGTGCACAAGGGCAGCGTTGGCGACTGGATCGAGCCAGTCGCGCTTCCCAAGGCCGATCCGCAATTCGACAGCCAGATCAAGAACGGCATATCCAACCTGCTGTCGGATTATCAGATCCGGAAGCGCCCCGGCGGATTGGAGGTGTTCGACCGCTATGCCTACAAGATCGTCGACCGCACCGGCCTGGAACGCGGCGCCAGCATAAGTTTTGAATTCGATCCTGCGACGTCCGAGGTCACCGTCAACTGGATCGACATCATTCGCGACGGCGTGGTGATCCAGCATCTTTCCGATGCTGAGTTCGACGTGTTTCGGCGCGAGAGGGATGCGGAGAAGGGCCTCTTCGATGGTTGGCTGACCGCTTACCTGAACATCAACGATGTCCGGGTCGGAGACATCGTCGATTATAGCAAGACCACGGTCAGAACTCCGATCATCGGCACGGATCTCCTTTTCCATTCCTTTGCCGTGGCCTGGGACGAACCAATCGCTTTGATCCGCAAAAGAGTGACGTGGCCAACGGTGCAGCCCCTGAATGTCCGACAGGTCAGGACGGACATACGCCCGGATGTCCAGTCTACCGGAGAAACGACGACCTATCTTTGGCAAAGCGCCAACCCGACGCCGGTGAAATCGCAGGAATATCTGCCGCCGGACTTTCTCACATACCCATCCATCGAAATCTCTTCGACGTCTAAATGGCAAGATATCGTCGACACGGTTCTTCCGTATTATCGGCTCGACCAGGAACTGCCGGCAGATTTCGCAGCGAAGCTCGATGCCATTGCCGCGAAATACGATGCGCCAGAAGACAAGATGATCGAGGCGATGCGCTTGGTCCAGGACAACATCCGCTATGTCAGCCTGTCCATGGGCCGTGGGTCCTATATCCCGCGCAGCCCGACGACCGTGGTGGCAAGCGGCTTCGGAGATTGCAAGGACAAGGCGCTGCTTCTCGCCTCCAGCCTGCGGCGACTGGGAATCCACGCGGACGTGGCTCTCACCGATCTTGACGAAGGGGTTGCTCTCGCCACGATACTCCCGACGATACGGGCGTTTGACCATGTTATCGTGAAGGTCGCCATCGACAGCCAGACCTACTGGATAGACGCGACCAACTATCTGCAGGGAGGCAGGGCAGATAATCTTATACCGCCCGACTACGGCTTTGCTCTGCCCATTGTCGCCGACAAGGCGGGAATGGAAAAGATAGAACGAAAGGAGCTCTACCAGCCGACCACCTTTGTGAATGAGGTATTCGATTTCCCCAAACGCAAAGGCGAGCCGCTCAAACTGACCGTCACCACGACCTATTGGGGCGCAGATGCCGATAGCATGCGCTATAAGCTTGTCTCGCAATCGGCGGCAAGGATCGCGGACGACTATCTCAAATATTACAATCGCCAGTATCCCGGAATGAAAAGCCTGGGGCCGCTGGTGACGAACGACAGCCGCGACAAGAATCTGGTTTCGGTAACCGAATCCTACGATCTGTCGGCAGGCGATCTCGATGCCGATAACCTTTCCAAGGACTTTGCTCTGAAATCGGATGTCGGCATCAGATATTTGCCGGAGCCCGACCTCCTCGAAAGGAGCGCGCCAATCTGGCTAGGCAGCCCGATCTTTCGACGACACCGGTGCACCGTCGGAAATTTGAAGGCCCACTTCGTAGGCCCTGAGGACAATGACGACGTGATTACGCCCTACGTTGCATTCAAGGCTCGTTGGACGAGCACCTCCACCGAATTTCAGGTCGACTGGTTTCTCAAGACTCTCAATGACCGGATTCCCGCCAAGAGTATCGGCCCTTATTTGAAATCCCTCAAGAAGATCAACGACAACTCGGCTTGGAACTACAATTTCGCCTATTCGGACGCCGAAGCGAACTGACGCCAGTGGAAGGATCTACTCCGCGGCACCTCTGAGAGCATTCGACCCGGTTTCGAACTGCAGCTTGGCCAGCCGCGTATAGATACCGCCCTTGGCAACGAGGCTTTGATGGGTGCCTTCCTCGACGATGCAGCCGCCATCCATGACGAGGATCCGGTCGGCCTTCAGAACCGTCGCCAGCCGGTGGGCGATAACGATGGTGGTGCGGCCCTGCATCAGCCGCTCCAGCGCCGTCTGCACCAGCGTCTCGCTTTCGGCGTCGAGTGCCGAGGTCGCCTCGTCGAGCAGAAGGATCGGCGCATCCCGCAGAATCGCGCGGGCAATCGCCACGCGCTGGCGCTGGCCGCCGGACAGGGTCACGCCGCGCTCGCCGACCTCGCTGTCATAGCCTTTCTCGAGCTTCAGGATGAACTCGTCGGCAAGCGCATCCTTGGCCGCCGCCTCGATCTCGGCCTGGCTGGCGTCCGGACGGCCGAAGCCGATATTGTCACGCGCGCTGGCCGCGAAGATGGTGACATCCTGCGGCACGATGGCGATGCGCTCTCGTATGGCGACGGGATCGGCCTCTCGCACATTAACGCCGTCGATCATGATCTTGCCGATCTCGGGGTCATAGAAGCGCAGAAGCAGCGAAAAGACGGTGCTCTTGCCGGCGCCCGACGGGCCCACGATCGCCACCGTCTCGCCGGGCTTGACCTGGAAACTGAGACCGTGGACGGCGGCGCGGTCGGGCCCAGCCGGATAGGAGAAGGATACGTCGTCGAAACTTATTGCGCCCCTGGCCGTCGCCGGTAGCAGTTTCGGATGCGCGGGGGCTTGGATCGCGGGCTTCTCGGCCAGGATCTCGGTTAGCCGTTCGGCAGCACCCGCCGCCTGGGCAAGCTCGCCCCACACTTCCGACAGCGCACCGAGCGCGCCGGCGGCGAACACCGAATAGAGCAGGAATTGGCCGAGCGTGCCCGGCGACAGCGTCCCGCCAAGCACGTCGCGCGATCCGAACCACAGCACCGCCACCACCGAGGAAAAGATCATGAAGATGGCGAAGAAGGTGAGGAAAGATCGGGCAAAGATCGAAGATCGCGCCGCCTCGAACGCGGCTTCCACGGCAGATGAAAAATTCCCGGTGACCAGTTTCTCGTTGGTGAAGGCCTGCAGCGTGCGCACCGCGCCGATCTGCTCGCTGGCATAGGCCGTCGCGTCGGCCAGCGTGTCCTGCGCCAGCCGCGATTTGCGCCGCACCGAGCGGCCGAAGGCGACCAGCGGCAGCACGATCACCGGGATAGCGGCAATGACGAGGCCCGACAGTTTCGGGCTGGTGAAGACCATCATCGCCACGGCGCCGAGCCCCAGGATGACATTGCGCAGCGCCACCGAAGCGGTGGCACCGACCGCCGATTTTATCTGCGTTGTGTCGGCGGCGAGCCGCGACACAATCTCGCCCGACTGGGCGGTGTCGAAGAAAGATGGCGACAGCGTCGTGACATGGCGGAACACGTCGTTGCGGATGTCGGCGACGACGCGCTCGCCCAGCGTGATGACGAAATAGTAGCGGCTGGCCGACGCCGCGGCGAGCAAGGCAGCCATCACCACCAGCATGGCGAAATACTCGGCGATGAAACTGGAATCGGAAGCTGAAAAGCCGTGGTCGATCATGCGCCGCACGGCCAGCGGCAGCGCCAGCGTCGTCGCCGCCGCTACGGTCAGCGAGACGACCGCGCCAATGACCATCTTCCGGTAGCGGGTGATATAGGGG
>NZ_RZSX01000293.1:0-6805 GCF_004023105.1 Mesorhizobium sp. M5C.F.Ca.IN.020.32.2.1
CATCAGCTCGACGACTTCATTGTCGCTCTTGGTGCCTGCTGCGTAGCTGGCGACATTGCGGCCGTTGCGGAAGACCGTGCACTGGTCGGCAAGCTCAGCGATCTCGTTCATGCGATGCGAGATGTAGAGCAGCGCCAGCCCTTCCGAGCGCAGCCGCTTCAGCACGCCGAAAATCTTGGCGACGTCGGCCGCAGTCAGCGCCGAGGTCGCCTCGTCGAGGATCAGGATGCGCGGCTTCCTTGCAAGTGCTTTGGCGATCTCGACCATCTGCCTTCTTGAAAGCGGAAGATCCTTGACCAGCGCCAGCGGGTGGATGTCGGCAGCGCCCGCGCGCGCCAGGGCTTCTTCCGCGATGCGTCGCTGCGCCTTGCGGTCGATCATGCCGAAGCGTGTCGGCGGATCGGAAATGACGATGTTGTCGGCAACGCTGAGTTCGGGGACGAGCGACAGTTCCTGGAAAATGCAGACGATGCCGGCCTGGTTGGCCGCGGCCGGCGAAGCGAAGCTCACCTCGCTTCCGTCCAGCATCATGCGGCCTTCGTCAGGCGCGACGACGCCGGCCATGACCTTGATCAGCGTCGATTTGCCGGCGCCGTTTTCGCCGAGGATGGCGTGAATGCTGCCTGGTGTTACCGAAAGCTCGGCCTTTTCCAGCGCCCGCACACCGCCATAGCGCTTGGATATGCCCTCCATGCGGAAGAGCGGAACCGCACCGTCCATCGGCCCCTCCCAAGGCGCTTGTTCTTCGGGACCGGCGCCGCGGCATTATCCCGCGGCGCCGAGCGATCAGTCTATTGGTTTTCCTTGCTCTGGCCCATGATTTCCTGCGCCGTGAAATTGATGCCGCAGGTCGGGAAAGAGTTGCCGACGAAGAAATTGTCGGACTGGTCGGGGAAATAGTCCTCGCCTTCTTTGAAGTTCGGATGCTCGACGATCGCCAGCGGCAGCTTCACCGCTTGCGGGACGACCTGGCCTTCGAGCGCTGCGATTGCCGTCTTGATGGCGACCGCCACCTGTGCGGGGCCGGTTCCGGCCGACGAACATTTCAGCCCGTCTGCGGCAAACTTGGCGCAGAATTTGCGGAAGCCGTTCTCCGTTTCGCCGCCGAACGGCACGAACGGATGCTTGGCGTCGATCATCGCCTGGACGATGCCGGTGTCGCCGCCCTGCCCAGTGACGCCGTCGAAGGGGCCGTTGGTGGCGATCGCGTCGGCCGAGGCCTTTTGCGCCACGCCATCGTCCCATTTGCCGATGACTTCGGTGACCTCCCACTTCTTACCCGAAGCGTTGAGAACTTCATGGATGCCGTTGTGGCGGTCGGTGTCGACCGACGTGCCGGCAACGCCGCGCACTTCGAGGATCTTGCCACCATTGGGAATATGCTTGATCAGCCAGTTGGCCCACAACTCGCCAAGGCCTTTCTGATCGACATTGACGTTGATGGCGTCCTTGGTGTCGAGAATGTTATCGAAGGCGACCAGCACGACGCCGGCTTCCTTGGCGCGCTTGATGACCGGTCCGAACGCCGTCGGATTCTGCGCGTTGACGACGATCGCGTCATAGCCGGAATCGATGAAGTTGTTGATCGCCGAAATCTGCGCCGGCACGTCTTCGCCGGTCGAGACGACCTTGAATTCCTTCAGTTTCGCCGCGACCTCCGGCTGCGCCGCATAGGCTTTTGCCGTCTGCACCATCTGGATGCGCCAGGTGTTGGCGATGTAGCCATTGGCGAGCGCGATGCGGTACGGGCCTTCTTTCTTGGGAAACTTGAAGAACTGCGTGTCGGCCGCCCATGGCGCGAAGCATTCCGGCTCGGCAGAGGGGCCCTTGACGATTTCGGCTTCGGCGAGCGCCGACGAACTCAGCATAACCAATGCAGTGGCGGCAATGATGCCACCAACGAGTGACTTGATCATCGATATTCCTCCCAGTTGCAGCTTCTGATTGTTCTTACGCGTCTCGCGCGTCTGGCCCGGCACCTCCCGCCTTGCTCGTCGCGCCTTTCAGGCGGCCGAATGCCGACCCGTTCTCCTCCCTTGCCGGTTGGTAAACCGAAGTAAAAACTATCATATTATACATAATAAACAAGTGTGAGCTGTCGCTTATATATAATAAACAGACTTCGATCTATGCCGCGACTTCTGCCTAGAGGCGTATGGTAGCGCTACCCATGACGTGGTGTAAAGCGGCATTTCGCGATGCCTGCAAAGCGCTTCAGTGCCTTTAGCGGGCTGTGCTCTCGCGGCACTTGAGTTCGAAGCCGAGGTCGACGACCGGCTCTTGCGGCCGCTTGCCTGCAATCGCCGCGAGCGCCATCGCGACAGACAGCCGGCCGATCTCGTAGCGAGGCGTCCGGATGCTAGTGACCGATGGAAAAGCCACTTCCATCATGTCGAGATCGTTGAAGCCTGTGATGCCGATCGTCATCGGCACGGCGATCGAGGCGCGGTGGCACTCGAACAGTACGCCGAGCGCGATGTCGTCGTTGTTGCAGAAAACACCGTCGAGCCTCGGCACCTTGGCCAGTGCGTCACGAAACAGTTCGCGGCCGAGCGTCACGCTGGACGGCACCGGCGTGGTGGTGATCAGCCGCGGGTCGAACAGACCGGCCGCCTCCATCGCCGCGCGATAGCCTGCCAAACGACGCTGCGAGCGCGGGTCCATGCGCGCGCCGATGAAGCCGATGCGGCGATAGCCCATTTCGATCATGTGCTCCGTCGCCGCCTTGCCGCCGTCGAAATGCGAGAAGCCGACCATCATGTCAACCGGATCGGGCCCGGTCTCCATGACCTGTACCACCGGGCAGCCGGCCGTCTCCAGCAGTCTTCGCGACGTTGGCGTCTGGTCGATGCCCGCCACGATCAGCGCCGCCGGGCGCTGCGGGCCGAACACCTGCAGCAGCCGTTCCTCCTCGAGGCCGGAATAATGGGTATTGCCGAGCTGGATACGGTAGGAACTGTCGGACAGGCTGTCATAGATGCCGCGCAGCACTTCGGCAAAGACGCTGTTGGTGAGCGACGGCACCAGCACGCCAAAGACCTCGGCGCGCGCCGAAGCCAGCGCCCGCGCATTCGGGTCGGGCAGATAGCCGAGCTCATCGACAGCCGCCTGGATCTGGCGGCGCAGATCTTCCGAAACACGCCCCGGCTCGCGCAAGGCGCGGGAAACCGTGATGGCGCCGACACCGGCCTTACGCGCGACATCGGCGATCGTCGGACGGCCGCCGCCGCGGCGCGAGCGCGGTTTGGTCACAGCCTTGTCCCGAACGCGGCGCCTTCGCCGCAGCGCGGCCACGAAATGCTGTTCAGCGTCTTTGCCACTATTGCCATGCCAACCCGACTTGCCGCACCCGTCTGGCGTCGCGCAGCCTTACCCCATTGTCAAGCTAACCGGCCAGGACAGCTACCCGAACTCGGGTAGCGCCACAGTTTGAATTTCGGCTGTGGGTGGTGAGCGGGCGTCTTGTCGTCCACCGTGCTCAGGCTTCTACGCCGTGCGTCGTCCGCTGCGCCACCTCGTGGCGTACGGCAATGCGAACAAGTAGAGACCGCTGAGCATGAGCAAGGCGAGCGGGATCAGCGGCATGAGGTATACCCAGTAGGCGGGCTCGACACCTACGCCCAAGGTGATGAAGATGGCAGCGACGACCGCCGTAAAAATGATCGACAGCCAGCGGTGGAGTTGCCGAATCCACGTGTTCCAGTTCATGAGCACCTCCTCTGAAGACGAGCTGAAGCGGATCGGGCGACCCGCTTGGCGCCAGCCTTCTTGCAAGCTTGTTTGATTTGATGACGTCTTGTTGGCCATTGCCCGTTGGCGCCGGCACGCCTTACTCTATCCGCGCCAGGACCTGCTCCAGGTTCGCAAAGAACCGCTGCCACCCATATTTGGCACCCTGGTAATACTGCTGCTGATCCGGCCGGAAGCCCAACTGCTCCATGCGCAGATGGGTCCCCGTGCTCGTAGGGGTGAGCGTCCACGTGACGACACTCCGGAGATCCTTGGTATCCCACGTGTAAGACAGCGTCTTGTTGGGCTCGACTGCCTGGACCTGACAGTCGACCGCCCCCCAGTCCGCGCTAAGATTGAAACGGTGCCCCTCGTCTGGCTTGAAATCGTTCTTCATCAGCCACTCCTCGATCAGGTGTGATTGCGTGAGGGCGCGCCAGATCTTTTCCGGCGGAAAAGCTACCTCCCGTTCGACAACGACGGCGCGCGTTTCGGTCTCAGTATTGGTCATTGGTCCATCCTTTTGAGCAAATCTTCGAGGTTGTCGAACCGGCTTTGCCAGAACCCAGCCATTTGGTTCGTCCAGTCGATCAGCGGCGCCAAGGCGCCGAGCTCCGCGCTATAGTGCGTGTTGCGGCCTTCGTGGCGGTCGCGCACCAAACCGGCCTGCTTCAGAACCCCAAGGTGCTTTGACACTGCCGGTTGCGAGACCCCAGCCCGAGCGGTCAGAGCCGCGACGGTCTGGTCCCCGTCGCGACACAGCCGCTCGAAGATGGCCCGTCGCGTCGGATCGGCAAGCGTTCTGAAAAGGATCTCATGGGGCTGTGACATGGCAATCGATAACTCGCTGGCTATTTGATCAATCAATAACCGCCGAGATATGTGTAAGTCAAGCAGGAACGTGGCCCGGTGATAGCGGACTGTCAGCCATTAGTCAGCGAACTTCCGCTGGGGGTCGTGAGCCGAAATTCAAAGGGTCAGTGCTCAAGCCATCGCCGCGGCGCTGCGCCGCGCCTTCCACAGCAGCAGCACCATGGCCGCTATGTTCAGCAGGTTCCAGGCAACGCCGTTGAGGAATGCGGCGGCGTAGGAGCCGGTCATATCGTAGATCCAACCCGACATCCAGCCGCCGATCGCCATGCCGAAAATCGTCGCCATGATTACGACGCCGACGCGCTGGCCGGCCTCTCTGGCCGGCATGTATTCGCGCACGATGATGGCATAACAAGGCACGATGCCGCCTTGCGACAGGCCGAAAACCAGCGAGACGACGTAAAGCGAGGCGAGCCCGTCGAAGGGGATGTAGAACAACAGCGACAAGCCTTGCAGTACCGAGCCGATCAGCAGGGTTTTCACGCCGCCGATGCGATCGGCAAGAAAACCGGATGCCAGCCGGCTGACGACGCCCGCCACCATCATGATCGACAGCATGTCGGCGCCACGCGCCATGCCATAGCCGAGGTCCATGCAATAGGCGACGATATGGACCTGCGGCATCGACATCGCCACGCAGCAGCCCAGGCCGGCGACGACGAGCAGCATCTGCAGGGCTGCCGGCGACAGCGATATCGGCTGGACGGGCCGGCTGCCGGGCGACCCGGGAGCGGCGGCACGTGGCGCGCCGCGCCTGAGCAGCAGGATCAGCGGCACCATGGTCGCGACGCAGACGACGCCGATCGCGCCATAGGTGAAGCGCCAGCCTTCGCTCTGCATGACATAGGGCATCGCCATCGGCCAGACCGCCCCAGCGAGATAGCTGCCGGCGGCGGCAGCCGTCACCGCGACGCCGCGCCGGCGGTTGAACCAGTGCGAGATGTCGGCGATCAGCGGCCCGAAGATCGCCGACGTGCCGACGCCGATCAAAAGGCCCTGGGCAAGAGTGAACTGCAGGATCGAAGTGGTCAGCGACGCCAGCAGGAAACCAGTGCCGAGCGCCACCGAGGCAATGAGCGCCGGTATCCAGTAGCCCACGCGGTCGATGGCGCGGCCGACCACAACATTACCGACGGCGAAGCCGACCATGGTCGCGGTATAGGGCATCGACGCGGCGGCGCGATCGACGCCGAATTCGGCCTGCACCGCCGGCAGCACCACGACGACCGCCCACATGCCGACGCCGCCGATCGTCGCCAGCAGCATCGAGATGCCGAGCCGCATCCAGGCATAGGCGCTGTCGATGCCGGGGCTGCTTGGCTGGCTGGAGAAGGTTGTGGTCAAGGCGTTTCCTGTCCGCGATTCTGCAAAATCGACCGGTTCGACACCACTATCGGCACATTGGCAGCGCCGTGCAGCGCCACATCACGCAAATCCGTGGCTCCAGGGATTTGAGCTGAAGTGGAACAGTGGCCGCCGTCCCGGAGTTTTCCATCAACGCACCAATGGAAGGAGTCTGTCATGACCGCGAAAAGGAAATGGTCGGCCGAGGTGACGGAGCACAGCGATGCGCTGGACCTCGAGGAGCACGTCTTCGAATCCCACGACCCTAAAAAGATCGCGGCCTCGCTGAAGCGATCGGCCGAACATAGTGACCGGCGCAAGGCCGAGCCGTTCCAATCCGCCATGTCGATGCTGAATTTCTACATCAACCGTGCCGGCAAGAACCTGCCGGCCAAGCAGAAGAAAGTGCTGGAGGACGCCAAGGACGAACTGCGCGCGGTGTTTGGGCGCCCGAGAGAAGATTAGAGGGTCGGCCTACCTCGACTTGATGACGCTATCTGTATTGGCCAACAGCTTGCGCACCGCGTTGCGCGCCGCATCCGGCCGCTGCAGGCGAATGTTCTTTTCGATCGCCTCGTGCAGCTTCTGCGCGTGCTGCAAATCGTCCAGTTCCCGCGTCGTATAGGCGAACAGATGATCGAAGGCCGATTCGATCAGCACACCGAGCGGCACCAGAAGGTCGTTGCCCGAGGCGCGCAGGATGGCCAGATGAAAACGCGTGTCCGCGCGGGTGCGCTCCTGCAGCGTCGTCGCTTGGCCCATCTCCCGGCAGGCCTGGCTGATCTCGGCCATCTGCTCGTCTGTGCGGCGCATCGCGGCAAAGGCGGTCGCTTCCGGCTCGATGATGTGGCGGAACTCC
>NZ_RZSX01000294.1:0-6799 GCF_004023105.1 Mesorhizobium sp. M5C.F.Ca.IN.020.32.2.1
GTTGAGAATGATGACGGTGACGACAGCGAAGAAGAAACGACGCCGTAGGCGTTTTCGCGATCCGGTCGTCGCTTACATCGAATGTTCATGGTCGTCGTCGCCAAGCGGCAGCGTCCGCAGCGCCCTGCCGACGGCAGCCGGCGGCGTGCCGGTTTCCTCCGCGAACCGCATGAGCGTCGGCTCGTGGGCGAGGATGAACTGCAGCACGCCGGCCAGGAACCCCGGCTCGCCGGCGGCCTGGCGGATGGAATGTGCCTCGATGCCGGTGATCGCCAGGAAACGGGGCAGAAGTTCCGGATCGGCGGCGACGAAGCCCAATGCCTTCACGGCAATGGTTTCCGCTTCCTCGCGCATTGACGCTGCGTTTGCCATCACTACTTTCTTGCGCGGTGAATGAGTCTGTTTTTGGCTGTAATCGCAAGCGTCGCCTGCGGCAAGCCATCTAGCTCTGCAATGCGGAGTTCGCGGTGAAATCCGAAGCTTTTCCGGTAGCCGGTTTCCGTTTCGTCAATTATCTGGCGGTAGAGTGGAGCAGGGTTTGGTGCGTACCGGCGAGGGCGCATGACGGCAACCTTCGAGCGGAAGGCAGGCCGGGACGGGAATTTGATGCCTAAGAAGGTCATGATCGTCGAGGACAATGAGCTCAACATGAAGCTCTTTCGGGACCTCATCGAAGCGAGCGGTTACGAGACGGTACGCACGCGCAACGGCCTGGAAGCGCTGGATCTGGCGAGACTGCACAAGCCGGACCTTATTTTGATGGACATCCAGTTGCCCGAAGTGTCGGGGCTGGAGGTGACCAAATGGCTGAAGGAAGACGACGACCTCCATGTCATACCGGTCATTGCCGTCACTGCATTCGCGATGAAGGGCGATGAGGAGCGTATCCGCCAGGGTGGCTGCGAAGCTTATATTTCCAAGCCGATCTCGGTGCCGCGTTTCATCGAAACCATCAAATCCTACCTGGGCGACGCCTGATGCGCCCTTCCAGCCGAGCCGGAGCTTTATGAGATGACTGCACGGATCCTCGTCGTCGACGACATCCCTGCCAATGTGAGGCTGCTCGAGGTCCGGCTGCTTGCCGAATATTTCGAGGTGGTGACCGCCACGAACGGGCTGGACGCGATCGAGACCTGCGAAAACGGCAAGGTCGATGTTGTGCTGCTCGACGTGATGATGCCTGACATGGACGGGTTCGAGGTCTGCCGGCGGCTGAAGAGCGACCCGGCGACGTCGCACATCCCCGTCGTCATGATCACCGCGCTCGACCAGGTTTCGGACCGGGTGCGCGGCCTCGAGGCCGGTGCCGACGATTTTCTGACCAAGCCGGCCAACGATCTGCAGCTGATGACGCGCGTCAAAAGCCTGGTCAGGCTGAAGACGTTGACCGACGAGCTGCGCTTGCGCGCCTCGACCACGCGCAATATCGGCATCGAGGAGCTGTTGAGCCGCAACTTCGCGTCCGCAGACACCACGCCGAAGGTTCTGCTCATCGACGAGCGCAAATCCTCCTTCGAGCGCGTCCAGAAAATGCTGCGCGGCACCGCCGACCTCGACATCGCCACCGATCCGCATGCCGGCTTCTTCCAGGCCGCCGAGACGCCCTATGAATGCGTGATGATCTCGACGGCCTTTGCCGATTTCGATCCGCTCAGGCTCTGCTCGCAACTGCGTTCGCTCGATCGCACCCGTTTCGTGCCGATCATCCTTCTGGCGCAGGAGGGTGAGGAGGGGCGCATCATCCGCGGCCTCGAACTCGGCATCAACGACTATCTGATGCGGCCGATCGACCAGCAGGAGCTGACGGCTCGGCTACGCACGCAGGTGCGCCGCAAGCGCTACAACGACCAGCTGCGTGCCAGCGTCACCCAGACCATCGAGATGGCGGTGACCGACGCGCTGACTGGGCTGCACAATCGCCGATACCTCGACAGCCACCTGCAGACGTTGTTCGACCGTGCCGTAGCGCGGCGACGGCCGCTGTCGATGATGATCACCGATCTCGACCGCTTCAAGACGATCAACGATGCACATGGCCATGACGGCGGCGACGAGGTGCTGCGCGAATTTGCGCGGCGGCTGCGCAAGAATGTGCGCGGCATCGATCTCGCCTGCCGTTTCGGTGGCGAGGAGTTCGTCGTGGTGATGCCGGACACGGACGGCGCCGTCGCCGAAAAGGTCGCGGAGCGCATTCGCGCCGAAATCGCTCTTATGCCGTTTGCAGTCGGTCACGACGGCAAGACGATCGAGGTTACCGTCAGCGTCGGCGTGTCGTCGGTGCTGAAGGGCGTGGACACGGTTGCCGGGCTGATGAAGCGCGCCGATCTCGCGCTCTACGAAGCCAAGAGCGCCGGCCGCAACCGCGTCGTCGCCAAGGCGGCGTAAGGCCAATTCTCCATTCAGTGCGACAGGGTTACGAATTTACCTTAACGCAAGCGATTCGCCGGGCTTGGTTAAGAAATTGTTGATTTTCACAGGCTGTTGCGCAAATGTGCAGATCAATGACGGAACCGGCGCGAGGTAGATAGCCGGATCGATCCGAAGAATACCCCATGATTCAGGTCCGCCGCATCTCCTGGGTCCGTGGGGTCGGCCGGCCGGCGCTGGCACATAGTGGCCTCCTCGTACCGCTGCCAAACGCCGACCGGCCCCCAAAACGCATCAAGACTCTGCGACAAGCATTGGACATTTTGGACTTTTCGAGCCTTGAAAACCAAAACGCCGCCCATAGGGGCGGCGTTTTGGCTTTAAAGCAGGAAACCAGATTACTTGATCTTGGTTTCCTTGAACTCGACGTGCTTCTTGGCAACCGGATCGTATTTGCGGAACGACAGCTTGTCCGTCTTGGTGCGGCTGTTCTTGCTAGTCACGTAGAAGAAACCGGTGTCGGCGGTCGACAGAAGCTTGATCTTGATGTTTGCGGCTTTGGCCATTGTGTTCGTCCGTTATGTTCGTGGAGTTTTGGCCGCTGGAGCACGGGGAAACACCCGGACGCGGGAAACTTGGCGCGACACATAAAGAACGCGCCCGGAAAGTCAACCCCGTGAGGCTTCGGTGCAGTCGCTTGTGCAAGCCGTGGTCAATATCAGAGCCAGCCGGCAGCCGAGCATGTTCCTAACTATGCGTCTTCCCTAACCGGCGGAGCGGCCTTCTTCAAGTCTCCCGTGGTGTTCCACCAGCGGTTCGGGTTGGAGCGGTCGTCCAAGCCCTTGGAGCGGCTGGCGAGGATCGGCTGAATGCGGATCACCGGCTCCTGATAGCTGTGGGCCTGGAATATCGCTTCGACAATGCGGGCGGCCAACGCCTGATCGTCGGGCAGTTCGAACGACACCTCCACCGTGCCATGCCGTCTGCGCAATTCCGTCTCGGCGCCTGCAGCTACGCCTTCGAGTGGCCGGTAGCGCTCGATGCCGTGCGCCGACTGGTAGGCATTGCTGTTGTACTTGCCCATGGTCAGCGGAGCGATCGCGACCACAGCTTCCATGATGCGGTCGACATCGGAGGCCGGCGCTTGAAAGGTCACAAGCAGCAGCAATTCCATCCGCACCGATTTCGTTTCAAACCCGGAGTCGATCATGGCGGCATCCTCAAATTCGTGGCGTGTTGCTGACAATCTACCCAGGTGCTGCTGACACGGTCATGTCAGCAGCCTTGCGCCACATGAGGCATCGATCGGGTCTTTCTACAGGATTTTTCGGGCGAGCCTGGCGCCGACCAGCGCGATATAGAAGGCGAAGAACACGCCGAGCGCCCAGCCGAAGCCGGAGGGTCCGAAAAGGTCCATGCCGATGCCGATCGCCTGCGGGCCGAGCACCATGCCGACACCATAGCAGAGCACGAAGGCAGCGTTGGCCGAGGCCAGGTCGTGACCGGAAAGCTGCGAGCCGAGATGGGCCAGGCCGATCGTGTACATGGCTGCGACCACGCCGCCCCAGACGAACAGAAGCGCCGCCATCAGATGCCAGTCCTGCGCGAAGTGCGGCATGAAGATAGTGCCGGCAAGCCCGATGGTTGCACACACCAGAAGCAGATAACGGCGGTCGCTGACACGGTCGCTGATCATGCCGAGCGGGATTTGCAACAGCACGTTGCCGAGGCCGATCATGGTGAGCAGGAGGGCGGCATCGGCCTCGGAATAGCCGATGCGGTTGCCATAAACGGGGAACAGCGCAAAGCCGCCGGTCTCGACCGCGCCGAACACCAGCACCGCGGCGGTCGCCGTCGGCACCAACCAGATGTAGCGCAGGAAGTTGCTGGTTTCGCCGTTGGAGACGATGGTCGGGCTCTCGTTGCGTGCTGCCAGGACTGGGATGGCGGCCAGCGTCACCAGCGCCATGATCACGCCGAAGGGCAGGAAGCCGCTGCTGCCGAGCTGGGCGAACAGCCACGGCCCGGCGGCAAAGCCGAGCGACAGCACGGTGGCGTAGATGCCGAGGACGAGACCGCGCCGGTGTGGCGGCGCCGATGTGCTGATCCAGAATTCCGACAGGATGAACAGCACCGTCAGCGCGATGTGCAGCAGGACGCGCAGCGGAAACCACATCCAGAAGTCCGGCGCGAAATGGAAGCCGACAAAGGCCAGCACTCCCGTTGCGATCATGGCGAGCATCGTCCAGGCGACGCCGAACCGCATGGCGAGCGGGGTGGCGAGCGGTGCGCCGACGATCGAGGCGAGGCCGGCGACAGCGGTGTTGAAGCCGATCATCGACGCCGAATGGCCGCGCGTTTCGAGAATTACGCTGAGCAGCGGCATGCCGAGGCCGATGGCGATGCCGACGACACTGATCGACGAGATCGCCGCGATCATCGGCAGCCAATGTACGCGTTCCTCGACCTCTTGCTGGGTATCGACCGTCATGGGATGTGAATGCTCTATGCTCTACAGAATTTCGCGAACGAAGCGATTGCGGACAAGCCGGTAGAACGGCACGGAACCACCGGGACGCAGCAGCGGATCATCGACGAGCCGCTTTTCCAGCTCCTCGAGGATGGCCCTGGTGATGTCGGGAATATCAGCTTCTCTGGCCTTGGCGAGCGGCAGCCAGACCAGTTCCTCCAGCTCGTTGGTCGGACCGCCGTCCGGCAACTCCACGGCGACATCATCGCGCCAGGCGCTGAAGAAGCGCGTATCGAAGCGCCGCACCCGGTTTGGCGGCGTGATGGCGCGCGCGATGAAGCGCAGCGCTTCCAGCGAGGGTCTTACGCCGTGCTCGGCAAAACCCTGCCAATCGCGCCTGGTCGTGCCGAAGGCGCCCTTTTGGCCGATCAGCAGGCCGGCTTCTTCATAGGTCTCGCGAATCGCCGACAGGGCGATGGCACGGGCGCGGGCCGGGCTGGTGCGGCCGACGCCGGCGGTCAGCCTCGCCTGTTCCTCATGGTGCAACGCTGTGGCAACGGGAATTCGGCTGTCGGCCGGATCGGTACGACCACCGGGAAAGACGAATTTCCCCGGCATGAAGGCGTGACGGGCGTGGCGCCGGCCCATCAGCACCAGGAACTCGTCGCCCTTGCGGTCGAGCAGGATCAGCGTCGCGGCGTCGCGCGGGCGTATAGGCTTGGCGTCGAGCGCGATCCGCTGAACCTTGTCGACTTCCGCCTTGGTCATAACGTCCATGCGCACGACCTAGCGGAATCTTCTCCGATGCGAAAGTGGCGTCCAGCCATGCCGATTTACGCCAGCGTCGGTTTCAAGCCTCGGGATGCGACTCGATCAGATCTTCTTCCCCACCGAAGCCGTGCATATAGAACGCCCATTGCAGGCCGATGACGGCGCCCTTGACCGGCTGCAGCAAGACGATCGCCATGAGGATGGTCAGCGGCACCCAGATGGCGATGTGCTGCCAGGTGGACAAAGTGGAGGTCGCTTCGACACCCATGAAGGCGCCGAGCACGATGTGGCCGACGATAACAACCACCAGATAGGCCGGCAGGTCGTCGGCGCGGTGGTGATGGAGCTCCTCGCCGCAATGATCGCATTTATCGACGGTCTTGACGAAAGCGCGAAACAGCTTTCCCTCGCCGCAATGCGGGCAGCGGCCAAGCGCGCCACGCTTCATCGCCGTCCACAGCGGGCGGGCAATGCGGCCCGAATGATGTTCGCCGCCGAAAACCTGTTGGTTCATGTTCAAATAGCTTGGCATTATCGTCTCCTGCCGCGCGAGCCTGGACGCGATTGCGACGCGCGGGCGCGGCCTTTGGCCTTGTGAAACGACCGTTTGGAGCCGGGCAGCGGCTTTGGGTCGGTCAGCATCTCGAAACGCATCGCGCCGGCCATAGGCGCCACCTCGATCAGGCGAACCTCGACGCGGTCGGCAAGCTGATAGCCCTTGCCGGTGCGCTCTCCGAAAAGCGATCGGGCAGTTTCGTCGTATATATAGTAATCGCCGTCCAGACTTGACACCGGGATGAAACCATCTGCGCCATACTGCGGCAATTGGACAAATAGTCCCGATTTGGTGACGCCCGAAATGCGTGCATCGAAACGATCGTCGACACGCTCGGCCAGATAGGCGGCGATCAGCCGGTCGACCGTGTCGCGCTCGGCGGCCATGGCGCGGCGCTCAGTGGCCGAGATCAGTGCTGAAACCTCTTCCAACCGCTCCGCCTCATCTTGCGTCAGTCCGCCCGCACCAAAGCCGAGGGCGGCAATCAGCCCGCGATGCACAATCAGGTCGGCATATCTACGGATCGGCGAGGTGAAATGCGCGTAGCGTTTCAGATTGAGGCCGAAATGGCCGATGTTGCTGGGCGAATATTCGGCCTGCATCTGCGTGCGCAGCACCACCTCGTTGACCAGTCC
>NZ_RZSX01000295.1:0-6779 GCF_004023105.1 Mesorhizobium sp. M5C.F.Ca.IN.020.32.2.1
GGCCGGAGCTGTCACGACCGGCGGCAGAAGGCCCTCGAAACGCTCCCCTGATCCGGGCAGCTCCGCCGAGACGCGCGGCGCGCCGGCATGGACCTCGGCGCCGACATGATGCGCGACGAGACGGACGATGCGCTCGCCATCGCTCGCCGAGAGCTGTTCGCCCGTGTCGGCGAGACCTTCGGCCAGCCGGTCGATCCAGAGGCGCCCGTCGGGGTTGAGCATCACCTCGACGATTGCTGGGTCGTCCAGGAAACTGGCCACGGCGGGCCCCAGGGCGGTACGCAGCATGCGCGTGCCGCGTTCGACCGCTACCGACTGTCTGGAAGAAGCAACCATGTCGTCCCCACTCCGCTTGCGTGGCCTACAGGATGGGCACCCTGGATCGGGGACGAGTAGAGAAGGCAGGAATGAGCTGGCGGCAACAAGTCTCAAGCGGCCGTCGTACCCTGGCGTGGAATTACAGGGGAACGGCGGAGCACCCGGTCGGCGTCAACCTATTCCGAGCCGCTCGCCGACGAATCGGAGGTGGGAATGACGTCTTCGGGGATCTCGTTGCGCAGTTTCAGTCCCTGCGCGAGCCGGCGGCCGAGGGCAGCTACGAAGCCGTCGTAGCGCTTGCCTGATTGGGCTCGGGCAGCCGCCTGTGCTGGTTCTGGAAGCTGTGGCGTCGTTGTCAGCCAGAAGCGGACGAATACCGCGAGCGTTTCCACCGAAATACCGAGATCGCGTTCCAGCCGATTGAGGCGCCGGTCGATCTGGTCGAGCCGCTTGGTCATGGCCGCTTCGTGCCGCTCGGCGGCGTCGGGAGAGAGGAACGAGGCGATGGCGGCTTCGGCAACGAGCGACCGCGACAGGTCCCGACGGGCTGCGTGTTCCACAAGCGCCTTCATCACCGGTGGGTCGAGATAGATGGAGAGGCGCTGCTTCTTGCCGGGGTGGGCCATGGCGCGGCTCACAGCATGCCGTCGCCGGGATCGAGATCGGCTTGGCGCGCAACTCGCTGCATGGTGCGGTTGAGATTGCGCGCCAGCACTGCCGGATCCTCGCTGGCATCACGATCGATGTCGAACTCGTCCTCGACCACGGGAGTGTCGTCTGGGACGAACTTGCTGCTGAGCTCGGGCTGCCAACGCTTCTCAGATTCGGTCGGATCTTCGTCACCGATCGACGCCGTAGATCGGAGGTCGCGGGCTGCTAGATCGGGATGTTCGGGTATCCTCAGAACACTCCAGTCGTCCGCGGTCGTTGGCGCATGCTGGATTGTCGGCGGCGGCAGGATGCGTTCGGTGAGGCGTCTGTCCTCATAGTAGCGCGCCTTGCGAGCGCGAATGGGATGCACGCCGGCGACCATGACGATTTCGTCGCTCGTTGGAAGCTGCATCACCTCTCCGGGGGTTAGCAGCGGGCGCGCTGTTTCCTGGCGAGATACCATCAGGTGACCGAGCCAGGGCGAGAGGCGATGCCCGGCATAGTTCTTCATCGCGCGCATTTCCGTTGCTGTGCCGAGCGCATCGGAGACCCGCTTGGCCGTGCGTTCGTCATTTGTAGCGAAGCTCACCCTGACATGGCAGTTGTCCAGGACTGAGTTGTTGGGTCCGTAGGCTCGCTCGATCTGGTTGAGCGACTGGGCGATGAGGAAGGCCTTCAACCCATAGCCAGCCATGAAGGCCAGAGCGGACTCGAAGAAGTCGAGACGGCCGAGGGCAGGGAACTCATCGAGCATTAGCAGCAGACGATGGCGGCTCGATTTGGCGGTGAGATCTTCGGTCAGGCGCCGGCCGATCTGGTTGAGCAGCAGGCGAACCAGCGGCTTGGTCCGATTGATGTCCGATGGCGGAACGACGAGGTACAGCGTTGCCGGCTGATCGGTGCCGACGATATCGGCGATACGCCAGTCGCAGCGCGACGTCACCGTTGCCACCACAGGATCGCGGTAGAGCCCGAGAAAGCTCATCGCCGTGCTGAGCACACCTGACCGTTCATTGTCGGACTTGTTGAGTAGCTCGCGCGCGGCAGAGGCCACTACGGGATGTGGACCGGCCTCACCCAGGTGGCGCGTCTTCATCATTGCGGCGAGCGTGGCCTCGATCGAGCGCGCAGGATCGGACAGGAAGTTGGCGACGCCTGCGAGCGTCTTGTCCTTCTCGGCGTAGAGCACGTGCAGGATGGCGCCGACCAATAGCGCGTGAGAGGTTTTCTCCCAATGGTTTCGGCGCTCGAGGCTCCCTTCCGGATCGACGAGGATGTCCGCGATGTTCTGAACGTCCCGCACCTCCCACTCGCCACGCCGCACCTCAAGCAGCGGGTTGTAGGCCGAGGAACCGGCGTTCGTCGGGTCGAACAGCAGCACGCGGCCATGTTCCGCGCGAAAACCCGCGGTGAGATTCCAGTTCTCGCCCTTGATGTCGTGGACAATGGCCGAACCGGGCCAAGTCAGCAGCGAGGGGATGACGAGGCCGACGCCTTTACCCGATCGCGTGGGCGCGAAGCACAGGACATGCTCTGGACCGTCGTGGCGGAGATAGTCGCGCTCGTAGCGGCCGAGCACGACGCCATCCGGTCCGAGCAGGCCGGCTACCTTGATCTCGGCCGGCGTCGCCCACCGGGCGGAGCCGTAGGTCTCGACGTCGTCACTCTCTCGCGCGCGCAGCACCGACATGAGAATAGCGACTGCGATGGAGATGAAGCCGCCGGACGCCGCGATGATGCCGCCTTCCTGGAAAACCGATCGCGCATAAGCGTCGTAGGAGAACCACCACCAGAAGAAGGCGAGGGGAAGGTAAACAGGCCACCCAGCGAGCTCGAACCAAGGCGTGCCGAGCTGCGGTTGAAAGCCGAGGCGCCACGCCGTCCATTGCGTGGCGCACCAGATTGCCGTCAGTACGATGAGGCCGACGATGGAAATTTGCCCCCAGAGGATTTTCGTTCCTGACATGGTACTCCCTTTCCGGGGGAGAGGTCGGGCTACACGAGTTCCGAGTTCAAGGCAGCTTTGGCCTCGATCGCACCGCCGCGTGTCACGTCGTGCAATGACAGGGGCGGTGCGGAACTAAGGTTGTAGAAGCGAGTATTCATCCCCTTTCGTCGCGGCTATGCAGGAAGTCGGGCGGAAGCGACCGAACGCCGGAACGAGCAAGGACGCCCGTATGAAAGTTGGATACACCGAATTCTCTTTTGACTATGCCTTTACCGAGAATCTGATTCGGTCGGCACCTTCGGCGCCGGTCGGCGCTCCCGTGTTTCCGAATCTCATCCATGAAGCACGTGCTGGTTTCGATATCCGGATCAACTTTCCCGGTGTACCGCTGTTCTTTCAATTCAAATTGCCGGAACTGATGCGAAGGGGAACAGCATTCGAAATCGCCGGGGGAAATTGCCCGGGGCTGAACGTGCCGTTCTATCGGATAGCGCTCATGCGCAGCGACATCTCGCGCCAGCACGCGCTCCTAATCCGCCTCGAACGCCGCTATCCAGGTTGCGTGTTCTATGCGGCCCCGGCACTGCAGAGCGTCGGACATTTCGATACCGCATATAACGCCGCCGAGGTGGCACGCCGGTCTGTTTTCTTTTCGCCTCGAGACATTGGACCTCTCCCAGACAGCAAGCCGCACAGCATCGCTTATCGGCATGATCTCAACGTCGGCTACTTCTGCTCAAACCCGCGTTCGGTGAAAGCCATGACGTACGACGGCCTAGCCGAAGCAGCCCGAAGCCGCTTTGACGAAGACCGCTTTCGCAGGCTTGCCAGCAGCGCACGGGAGTTGCGGGAAGCAGTTGTCGAAATGGCTTCACCGCAGATACGAGAGGCCGAAGGTGCGATCGTCGAGCGAGTGAGCGCCCGTCGCGCTCGCGCAGCTCTGCAACCCTCAACGCGAGAACGAGCCACGATCGATCTCCTGGTAGCCCGCGAAATTGCGCGGATAGACTTTGGAGTCGACCTGCTTGTAGCGCAGCCAGGGCGTTGACCGACTTGGCGTTGAATATTCCCACGCTCCTTACCGTCACGACCTACAGCCCGATTCCCCGTTTGCGGCCAAAGCCCCAGTCAATGGCAGCGTCGCCCCGAGTGACGCCGGAGACATGTTGACCGAGCTTCCTCTCGAGCGACGGCGACCACGGGACGAGCTGGAAACTCAAACCGTCGTCGATCATTGCGAAGCGACCCGATGCCAGCATGAAACGCTGCCGATAGGTTCCGGACACATGACCGCCGGTCGCCGCCTGGTTGAACGACCGGCCGAGTTCGGTTGCCAGCTTGTCGCCGAGAGCTTCGATTTCGCGGCGGCGCAGAGTGTCGAGCAGCCTTCGTGCGAAGATGACCCGACTGCCCTGGCGCTGGGCGAGGCCTTCCTCAACGAGGCGCTCGGCGCGACGATCGAGCGCGGCCCGGACCTCGTGGCCGAAGCCGTCGTCTCCCAGTGGGACCGGCTCGCGGGCAAGCGCTTGACGATCGATCCAGGTCGCACCCGTTGCCGAGATCTGCTCTTCGAGCGGCAGGTCCGAGCGCACAGCGATCGCTAACCTCTGCCGGCCGTGCGTATCCTCGAACTTCCGGAGCTCGACGATCGATCCTGTCGAACTATCGCCGGTCGCGTCGAGGTCGGACAGCGTGATGTGATGGGTGCGTCCGTCGACACCATCGATCACCGCATACGCTGTCCCCTTCAGTTCGTCGTCCAGCCCGCGATCAAGCAATCGCCCAATGATCAGGTCAGACATGTCCTCGCCGGCCAGGACGAAGCTGGCCGACCCGCGCTTGATACCGCGCTCGTCGAGGGCGCGGTGCATGCGTTTTATGATGTCGCCGCGCTCCCCCAGTTGGCGAAGCGTCTGTTCGGCTTCGTCGACGATGAGCCACTGACCCTGGCCAATCTGATGAGCGACGCCGAAGCGCTCGAGCGTTCGCAGCCGGCCCACCTTGAGGGTGAGAAACTCATCGGGCTGCTCGCCCGCGCGCGGTGCCAGGTCGATGATGCCGCTCTTCTGGCTATCCCGTTTGAGCTGGCGGTCGAGACCGGTCCAGCGTTCGGCCCCGACCTGACGTTCGAGCGCCCGTCGGATGTCAAGGTCGGTACGTGGACCGAGTTCCTGGGTAATAAGATCGCGGGCCCGGTCGCGCATACCCTCCTTGATGTAGTCGCGGGAGATGACGAGGTTCTCGCCGTCGTCGCGCACGCCGCGGACGATCAGATGGACGTGCGGATGCTCGGTATTCCAGTGATCGACCGCTACCCAGTCGAGCCTGGTGTCGAGGTCCCGTTCCATCTGGGCGACGAGATCGCGGGTGAAGGACTTGAGGTCGGCCATCTCGAGCGTGTCGTCGGGCGAGACGATGAACCGAAAATGATGCCGGTCGTCCTTGCAGCGCTCGGCGAAATCCTCGGCATCGGCATTCTCCGTGCCCGGACCGAAGAGCCGCGCCTTCTCCCCGTCCCGGGTGACGCCCTCGCGGCGCAGATAGAACAGGTGGTTGGGGAGATTACCGCCGCGCAGATTCATGCGCACCACCCGCGCCTTGATCACCGCGCCACGCGAGCGCGCGGTGAGCAGGCGGTTGGCCTGCACCGTCGCCCTCTGCCCACGTCCGAAGCGCGAGCGATTGGCGGGACCGATTCGACTATGGCGCGACACTGAGCCGCCCGCCTTCTGCGCTGCGGCCAAGGCTTGGGCGATGAAGGAACGGGCGCGCTGCGCCTTGCTCGATCGGATGCGGCCTGGGCGGGTGTGGAACTCGCGCTCGTCGCTCATGGCCGCCGCGCCGCACATCGCACCAAGGTGCGGAAGCCGTTGAGGATTTGCTGTTTGCGCGACGTAGGCGCTGCAAGCGCACATCGCGCAAATGTCCCGCAAGTCGTTGAAATGTAACCCCCCGACCGCAGCGCACATCGCGCCCCTTTATCCTGCCATCCTTCGGTTGCTGCACGGGGTTCCCAGCTGCGCCTTCTCGATGCCACGCTGCGGTTCGCCATGACGCGAGGAGATGGGTCCGCGCTCATGGGGCCAGGCCCTCGCCAAACCTGGCCGCGAAGATGCCATCTCGTGGGAGCGAGGCGGTGTCATCGCCGTGCACAGGATGCACCGTCGTTTCTGCGTCCGACTGACCGTCGGCCTGCTTTGGACCGGCAGGGGTGCCGGCACCGGCCGGCACGACAAAGAGCGGCGCCTCGCGCCAGTCGGTTCGTCTTGGTGTCTTCGGTGGTCGACCCGGCAGCGGCTTGCCACCGAGGATCGGCGCGAGCCTGGCGACATAGTCGCGGGTCTCGGCCGGCAGCGGGCGGCCGGTAGAGAGATATGCATCATAGCGGCTCGGTCCCGCATTGTAGGCTGCGAGCATCGCGCTGATCTTGCCGTAGCGGTCGAGCATTTCGCGCAGATACGCCGTGCCGGCGAGGATGTTGTCGCGGGGGTCGAATGGGTCGTCGCCCAACGAATGGCGAGCGCGCAGCTCCTCCCAGGTGCCGGGCATGACTTGCATCAATCCCATAGCGCCGGCAGATGAGACGGCGCGAACATCGTGCGCGCTTTCGGCTTCCAGGACGGCGCGGATCCAGCGTTCTGGAACGCGAAACCGCTTCGACGCTTCGGCGATGTACGGCGCGAAACGCCGGTCGATCGCCAGCCTGTCGGCGGATGTGCTCTGTGCGAGCGCCGGTGAGCCGGGTGCGAGAAGGGCGACGCCGCAAAGAAGAAGGATGGCGACACGGCAACAAATGCCGCGCCGCCGAAGGGCGTGCGTGATGCGGTGTCGAGGCATCGATCAGTCCTGCGCCTTGTCCTGA
>NZ_RZSX01000296.1:0-6769 GCF_004023105.1 Mesorhizobium sp. M5C.F.Ca.IN.020.32.2.1
TCACCGCACCGTGCGCGAATTCAACGCCACCAATGCCGCGGAGGAATACGCCGCCTCGGTCGGCGTCATCCCGCAGATGCTGACGCCGCTGAGTTTTGCCTCGCACCCCGTGGTGGTGAAAGTGGGCGGCGAATTTTACTGCCGCTCGATCCAGAAGATGCACGCGGACGGCTCGCTGTCGTTCTTCTGCGCCATCGACGATGGCGTCGTCCTTTCGATCGCCCAGCCCAAGAACATGGTTGAATCGACACGTGCCGCCTTTAGGGATGTCGAGGAAAGGCTTGGCGGCATCGACATGATCCTCGGTTTCGACTGCGTGCTGCGCAGGCTCGACGCGCTCAACCGCCAGGTCTTTCGGGAGATTTCGGAAGTCTACAAGGTCAACAACGTCATCGGTTTCGGCACCTATGGCGAACAGTACCGGTCGATGCATCTGAACCAGACTTTCACCGGCATCGCCTTCGGAGAGCGGCAGGCGGCGGTGTAGGAGGTTTTATGCCGCTCAGGAACATCAACGACCTGGAGAGGCTGAAGAAGATCAACGCAGCCCTTGTCAGCCGCGTCGAGCGCTCGATGGACCAGCAGGGCAACGCGTTCTCGCTGTTCCAGACCGCGATTTCGCTCGAGAATCGAGTGCGTACGCGCACCGAGGAACTGCACTCAACGCTGCGGAGATTGGAACAATCCAACATCGATCTCAGCGCCGCTAAGGAAAACGCCGAACTGGCGAACCTGTCCAAGACCAGGTTTTTGGCAGCCGCCAGCCACGACGTGCTGCAACCGCTGAACGCCGCGCATCTCTCCGTCTCGGCGCTGGCCGAAGTGCAGACCAGCGACGAGGGCAAAAAACTGGTCCGGCAGGTCGAGCGGTCGCTGGAGACGATGGAGGATCTGCTCCGCACCCTGCTCGACATTTCCAAGCTCGACGCCGGCGTCGTGCAGCCCGATGTCGGCGATGTCAGCCTGGAGATGCTGTTTTCGTCGCTGCGCTCGGATTTCCTGCCGGTCGCCGAAATGAAGGGCCTGACGCTAAAATTCCGGCCGGTCAACGCCGTCGTGCGTTCAGACCGCACCTTGCTGCGCCGCATCCTGCAGAACATCCTTTCCAACGCGCTGCGCTACACCCGCTCCGGCGGCGTGCTGGTCGGCACCAGGCATCGCGGCGACACGATCCGCATCGATGTCGCCGACACCGGCTGCGGTATCCCCGACGACCAGCGCGAGGCGGTGTTCGAGGAATTCCACCGCGGCACGATCCCGACCGATGCCGGGCTTGCCGGCGGCGGCCTGGGATTGGGCCTGGCCATCGTGCGCCGCATTGCTGCCGCACTCGGCCATCCCGTGACGTTTTCGTCGAAGGTCGGACACGGCACGATTTTCCATATCGACGTTCCGGTCGGGATCGGCGCCACCGCCGACGCCATCGCCAACACCGCCGACATGGAGCGGCCGCGCGGCTACGGGCTGTTCGGCACAAAGGTGCTGCTGGTCGAGAACGACATCGAGGTGCTGCAGGCGATGACGTCCCTGCTCGAGCGCTGGCAATGCCTGGTGCGCCCCGCCACCTCGACCGGTGATGCGCTCGACATGCTTGGCGATACGGACTGGGTGCCGGACATCGTCATAGCCGACCAGCACCTCGACGGCGGCGATCTCGGCACCACGACCATCGCCGAGGTCCGCGATTATCTCGGCCGCGCCGTGCCGGCGCTGATCGTCACCGCCGACGGTTCGGAGACCGTTGCCAAAGCCGCCCGCGCCGCCGGCATCGAGCTGATGCGCAAGCCGCTGAAACCGGCGCAACTGCGCGCGCTGCTGGCGCATCTCTTGGCTTGATCCCTTCTCCCTCAAAAGACGCTCGCACGAGACCGCGAGCGACAAAAAATGGTGCACTGTCACTGTAATGCGCGGTGCCGCAATGGACTCTCTCGGTATTAAATACTAGGCCGGTGAACGCAACGGCGAATCCGAATACAAATGGACATTGTAGACATAACTGATCGGTTCGAAATTGACCGCGTCGCAAGAGAGCTTGCCGCAGAAATTATCAAGGCAATAGACAAGAATATTTCGGATACGGATCGATCTAGGTATTCTGTATTCTTAGATATAGCGCAATCAAACTTGAAATATGAACTGAATGAGACATCAAAGGGTGAATACGGTGCGTTCGTGACCTTGGTGTCAGAAACCATAGGCGAGGAATATTGTTATGATCGCGATTTACTTTTTCTGCTTTGGGGTCTTGTAGCTAGAAGAAGGTGGATTAATACGGAATCCATCGTTGATTGGATGTTCGAGGTCGTTGAAATCTATTTTCAACGAAAAGGTTGGGAAATCAATGATGTCTATAGGAATGTCTTTAATACGCTTTCAAGCCAAAACATAGGCTAGGAATTTGAAAGAAGAGACACTGGAGAGCATACCCTGAGGCAAGGCGATTCAGGGCGCAGGGGTTCGTAATCCTTAGAGAGACTTCATTGAGCCCTTTTGATGCGTCAGAGGCCCAATAGAGATGAGAATCAGAAATATCGGCCTGAAAAAAGTTTACGATGTCTATGCAATAGCGGTTCACACGCAGGAAGATTGGGTCTTCAGAGATCGTGTTATCTTCTACACTGCAGAGGAAGGACAAGTTGGTCTCAGTGTTGAGAAACTGAGCGAGGTTGAAGTAATAGATAATGAGATTGGAAAAGATTTTAGGTTTCAATTTATGAGAGATGGTAGCGGATTTATGATCCTATCGGGTCATTTTACCGATACTGATCACTTAGCTCGACTTGTGGATTTAGACCACCAAACGCTAATTGCATTTGAGGCTGCACGCGCCATGCACGCCTCACGAAAGAAGCGGTAGTTCTTTGTCGCGGCTTTCGACACGCTGCGTAAGGCCGAGAGCATCCGTCGACGGTTGGGCAACGATGCGTTTCTGGACCGGATTGCCAAGCAACTCGGCAAAGCCGTGAAACCAGGAAAACGAGGCAGGCGACGAAAGAAAAATGGTGCACTGTCACCGTAATTGAAAATGGTGCACTGTCACGCAATTGCTTTTGCGGTACTGGGTATGAAATTCAGAAATCAGACAGATGAAAATTTTGTCGATTGCCTCCACAGATTTAGTTTGCCATTTGCAAGTAATAAATGGAGATCGGTTTAGCGCCATTTATGGCGCGCTTATAGCCAATCATGGAAAAGTCTTTGAGCTTAGGGCCGTTGCGCGAAAGATCGATGGGTTTCAATCGGCGGCATATAGAACTCGAGGATTTTCTTATTTCATCGCATTCTACACTGTGTATAGAGAAGTAATTGGCAAACTCGGTTTATGTATTAACCGAATTGCACGGACAAATATCCAAGCCGGACACTTTATTTAAACTCCCCAGCTCCATCGGATTGGCTTTGTCTCACGCGCACTACGGTGGGGTAGATCACGTATGCTTTACGCCGAATCTCAGATTCCTGACAATTCGCGATCAGAATGACATAGTTGTCCGCTATGGCGATGCAATTCCCTGTCTGAAGAAGTTTCGAGAATCCTATCCGGAGTTTGTCGTAGCCTAAGCGCTGTTTGAAAACGGAGCGAGACCCGTTCAAAACCCCGCCTGGCCGCGAAACAGCTCGGCGCTGTCGAGCTTCGAAACCTCGATGACGGCTTGCGTCCGGCTGTAAACATTGAGCTTGCGCAGGATCTCGGAGACATGCGCCTTGACAGTGGTTTCGCCGACCTGCAGCTCGTAGGCGATCTGCTTGTTGAGCAAGCCCTGGCGCAGCATCTGCAGCACCCGCAATTGCTGCGGCGTCAGTTTGGCAAGCCGCTGCACCATCTCGGCGCGGTCGGTGCTGTCGGCGTCCGGCGGCTGGCCTTCGTAGGTTTCGGGCACGTAGATCGCACCTTCCATCACCGAGCGGATGGCGGCGGCCAGATCGCTCTTGCGCGCCGATTTCGGGATGAAACCGGCAGCACCATAGGACAGCGCCTCGGAAATGATCTTGGGCTCCTCATGCCCCGAAACGATGACCACCGGCAGGCGCGGATAGCGGGTCCGAAGCTGCAGCAGTCCGTCGAAGCCATGCACATCAGGCATGCTGAGGTCGAGCAGCGCGAGATCGAATGGCTTCGCATCCGCCAGTAGCTCAAATGCCTCGGTGATCGAACGCGCCTCGACAGTGTCGACATCCGGATAGGCCATTTGCACAGCGCTGTGCAGCGCCTCGCGAAACAGCGGGTGGTCGTCGATGATCAGAAACCGGGCGCGATCGTTGACTGCGGTCATGGCGTTTCGTTTCATTTCAGGCAGGATAGAATAGCCCAGCGACCATGGCCAGATTATTGGCAAATAGTACATCGCCATCCCTGGCCGAAGGGCGGAGACAGCAATTTCCGGACGACAATGCCTTGCCCGATCGTCCAAATCGGCCGAGTGTGCCGCAATGAGCGACCTCGTCCTTCATAACTACTACCGCTCCTCCACCTCCTACCGGGTGCGGATCGCGCTGGAGATGAAGGGCCTGACCTACCAATACGTGCCGCATCATCTGCGGCACGGCGAGCATCTGGAGCCCGCCTATCTCGCGGTCAATCCGCAAGGACTGGTGCCGGCGCTGATCCTCGGCGACGGCACGCTGTTGACGCAATCGCTGGCGATCATCGAATTTCTCGACGAGACCAGGTCCGAACCGCCGCTTTTGCCGCAGGACGCACTTGGCCGGGCCCGCGTCAGGATGCTGGCGCAGATGATCGCCTGCGACATCCATCCGGTGAACAATCTGCGCGTGCTGACCTCGCTGCGCACCCTGTTCGGCGCCGGCGACGCGGACGTCGCCAACTGGTTCCGGCACTGGGTGAACGAAGGGTTCCAGCCGCTTGAAAAGATTCTGGCTTCCTCGTCCGAAACCGGGACATTCTGCCACGGCGACACGCCGGGGCTGGCTGACATCTGCCTGGTGGCTCAGGTCGCCAGCAATGCGCGTTTCGGCGTCGACCTGACGCCCTACCCGACGATCATACGTGTCCACGCCGCCTGCATGGCGGTGCCGGCCTTTCAAAAGGCAGCACCCGAGAACCAGATCGATGCCGAATAGAGCGAGTTGGATTAAAGCGTGAGGAATTGCCGATGAAAGCCGTTGTCTTCGAAAAATTCGGCGAAACGCCGACGATCCAGAACGTTCCCGATCCGGAGCCGGCACTGGGCGGCGTTGTCATCAAGGTCGAGGCGACCGGTCTCTGCCGCAGCGACTGGCATGGCTGGATGGGCCATGACGACGGCATCCGCCTGCCGCATGTGCCGGGCCACGAGCTTGCCGGCGTCGTGGTGGCCGCCGGCAGTCAGGTGACCCGCTGGAAGACCGGCGAGCGCGTCACCGTGCCGTTCGCCGTCGGCTGCGGCCGCTGCTTCGAATGCAGCTCCGGCAACCATCAGGTCTGCGAGCATCAGTCCCAGCCCGGCTTCACCGGCTGGGGATCGTTCGCCGAATATGTCGCCATCGACCATGCCGACACCAATCTGGTCCGCTTGCCGGACGAGATGGAATTCGCCACCGCCGCCAGCCTCGGCTGTCGTTTCGTCACCTCATTCCGAGCCATTGTCGACCAGGGCCGGGTGACGCCCGGCGAATGGGTGGCCGTGCATGGCTGCGGCGGCGTCGGCCTGTCGGCGATCATGATCGCCAGCGCCATGGGCGCCAACGTGATTGCCATCGACCTGACCGACGAGAAGCTGGACTTCGCCAGCAAGATCGGCGCGGTGGCGACGATCAACGCGTCGAAGACGCCGAATGTGGTCAAGGCGGTCAAGCAGATCACCAATGGCGGCGCGCATATGTCGATGGACGCGCTCGGCCACCCGACGACCTCGTTCAACTCGATCGCGAATCTGCGCCGGCGCGGTCGCCATGTTCAGGTCGGCCTGATGCTCGGCGATCACGCCAGGCCGCAGATCCCGATGGACAAGGTGATCGCCTTCGAACTCGAAATCCGTGGCAGTCATGGCATGCAGGCCCACCGCTACCAGGCGATGATGGAGATGATCCGCACCGGCAAACTGAAACCCGAGCTTCTGGTCGGCAAGAAGATCAGCCTCGACGAGGCGCCCGCGGCCTTGATGGCGATGGGCGGTTTCGAAGGCATCGGCATTGGCGTGGTGACGAAGTTCTAGCCAAGTAGGCACTCCCTTCTCCCCTTCTTGTGCCCTTCTTGTGGGAGAAGGTGGCCGCGAAGCGGTCGGATGAGGGGTGTTCCAGCTTGGCACGTGGGCGTTCCGGCCAGCACCCCTCAACGTCTTGGCGCTGCGCGCCAATCCACCTTCTCCCACAACAAACAAGGAGAGAAGGAAGAAGGGCCGGCGCCTACCGCGCATATTTCTTCGCACCGACCACGCAAAGCACGACGGCAGCAGTGACCGCTATCATGGCAGGACTGACCTGCTCGTGCAGCAGCATTGCCGCCAGCCCAAGGCCGAAGAAAGGCTGGAGAAGCTGCAACTGTCCGACCGCAGCGATGCCGCCTTGCGCCAGTCCGCGATACCAGAACACAAAACCGATCAGCATGCTGAACAGCGAGACATAGGCCAGGCCGATCCAGGCGGCCTTGCCGACGCTTTCGAGCGACTGCGGCATGATGATGAGCGTCAGAGCCAGCATCACCGGCAGCGACAGCACCAGCGCCCACGAGATCACCTGCCAGCCGCCTAGCCTGCGGGACAGCGTGGCTCCTTCCGCATAGCCCAGTCCGCACAGGATGATTGCGGCCAGCATCAGCATGTCGCCAATC